>CACYBU010000244.1 GCA_902772665.1 uncultured Methanobrevibacter sp.
CTGTTTTTCCTGCAACATCAATGTGAGTATTTACGCCGGAAAATTGTAAAACATGAGTCTCATTTGCAACTTCCAAAGCAGGTTCTTCAAAGACCAATAATTCATTTACTGTTTCTGTTGAATTATCATCCTGTGCAGCACAGGTGCTTATCGTTAGTAATGTTAATGCAAGAAGCCCCATAATAATTAAAATTCTATTCATTTTTCACCTCCATTAACTTCGATTAGCAAGGAATTTATTATTGATAATTTTCCTTAATTTATACTATATCCTTAATCAATATATATTATTGCCTTTTTCTTTTAATGATATTAACTTATAATAATGTCGATAAAATTTTCAATTCAAGGTAAAAATTGATTTAAAGATGTCAAATAACGATTAAAAAGCAATATTGCAATTAAACAATACAAAACTTTAAATAAAAGCGTTATTAAAAAAATTATTTAATTAATATTGTTATTTTACTAATTTAAAAATTTTAAGGTGAAAAAATGAGAGAAGATTATAGAATAGAAAATCCAAAAAAAAAGAGTTTAAAAAAATTATTAGATTGAAATTCACATCATATCGTGAATTTCATCTTTAATGTATAATACCACAATCACTGCTGAGATAATGGCTAGAACAGACATTACAAGAGAAGTCTGTGCAAATGCATTTACAGAAACATAGTTGTGTCCGACGTTTCCTCCTGCAAATGCTGCCATCAATACCACTGCCACAGCAGATCCGATTGCTCCTATGATTTGCCTTACGGTGTTGTTGATTGCTGTTGCATCCTCAACATCCCCGGATACCACTGCTATTGTCCAGGTTACCGCTGGCATTAATCCTAATCCGGCACCGATTGCACGCACAATCTGAGTGACAATCATATATTCAACAGAAGTTGACTGATTGTAAGTCATCATCAATAAGTATCCGGCAACTGTAAAAAGACATGATAACAGTAATACCTTGCGAACTCCGAATTTATTTGCCATAACTGGGCCGATAAAGTTGAATACAATCATTATCAATGTTGCGGGAAGCAGTATGATTCCTGCTGTTGTTGCATCGTAATTGGATATGCTTTGGGCAAACAGTGGCATGATTACATTCAGTCCACACATTGTGAAATAAAGAATTGCTGAAAACAATGTTCCGAAGAAGAAGTACTTGTTTTTCAATGCATTCAAATCAACCAATGGTGTTTTGATGCCGAACTGTCTTTTAACAAAGAATACCAATGAAACTGCACCTATGACAATCGGCAGAATCACCCACATCAGGTCGAATCCGTTTTCTGCAATGTTTGTAAATCCGAACATTATTCCTACACATGCCAATACACATAATATCAATGAACTGATATCCAACGGATATGGTCCGGTTTCAAATTCAAGTTTGACTACAATCGCTGCCACCAATATCAGTACTGCAATCATTGCTGCAAAAATCAGGAATATTGATCTCCATCCGACAGTGTCGATTATGAATCCACCGGCGGTTGGTGCCAGTGCTGGTGCGATTCCTATGATGAATCCGAACAGTCCCATGTATACCTGCCATTTCTCTTCAGGGATTACCTTGAACAGTACGATTTGTGTGATTGGAAGCAGGATTCCAGAACCGATGGCCTGAACTACACGTGCCAATATCAATACTTCAATGTTTGGAGCAAAATATGCAATGATTGACCCGATCAAGAATAATGTTAATGAGGCCAATAGTATTGTTTTTACTTTAAATCTACGGGTGAAAAATGCGGATAATGGTATCATAACTCCTAAAACAAGCAGAAATGAAGAGTAAATCCATTGTGCTGTTGTTGAGGATATATGAAAATCAGCCATTATTCCTGCAATACCTGTTGTCACTACACTTTGAGCAGCACTCAATATCGCCGCTGCTATAATAAAAATAATTAATGTTGACATTCCTCTGTCTATGTTTTCGTTCATATTATTATATTAATCAAAGATATTATATAAAATTAATTTATAAAACAAATTAATAAATAAATCATAAAAAAATTAAACAATTTATTATCAATTTAAAAAAATTAGTGAAAATTAATTAGAGTAAAATAAAGTTTAATGTAAAAAAAAATATCCGAAACCCGACCAGGACATAAAAAAATAGATATAAAACTTACTTTAACTTATTGGAATTTATGATATCCAAAAGACCCAAATCAAAAATCAACCTGCGCAAGTGCCTTTCAGAGTATGTGACGCCAAATTCTCTTTGAATCTCATTTTTAATCTCTGAAATTGATGACAACCCCTTAACAGTAATATTAGTCTTTAGTATTTCAATCTGATAATCGGACAATTTTGAAATTCTTCCAGAACCCTCTTTTCTAAACAGACCATCAAAGCCCTCTTCATTCCAAGTTTTTAGCCATTTATAACCTGTTTGAGGAGTCTTACCTCTACGCTCCATTGCAGATTTGACAGTTTCATCACAGTATAACTCTTCTATGAATGTCACTTTTTCATATAAATCCACAAATTTCTGTAAATCACGTTTTACTTTGCGAATTTCAGTTATTGGAATATCTTTATTGACATTGGCTTGCCTGCTCATATATAATAATTTATTAAAAA
>CACYBU010000245.1 GCA_902772665.1 uncultured Methanobrevibacter sp.
TAACAAATCCAATTCCCGAGGATTTGAAACATTCCTATATTTTGCACTTTCAAAATTGATTAAAAGAATATTATCCCTGCTAATCCCCCTTTTAATTAATTCATCAATGATCAAATTAAACATGTAAGATTTTCCGCACCGCCTTACACCCACAATGACTTTAATAATATCCTTGTCAATTAATGAAGATATCTTGTTTAGATACAAATCTCTTTTTACCATAATATCATCTTTATAATTCATTAATATATAAGTTTATGTTTTTATAAAATTAAAAATCATAAACTTATACTACTATGAATTTTAAAATTGTAAAATTATTAATTTATAAATAAACAATTATAAAACTCAATGTTATTCTAACTAATAATATATTTTGAAAAAATAATAAGAATATTGGAAGTACAACTTTGCACAAAAGCACAATTGCACAAAAACATGAAAAATCAAATCAACTAAACCCATTAAAATAACTAAAACAGTGCACAAAAATCAAATAAATTTATAAAGTATAAGGAATAAAATAAATAAAAAAAAGAAGAGTTAAAAACTCTTAAAATTGAAAATAAAGCTCTAAAATCACACAATTCCTTGTGAAAGAATTGGGTGATACCGCCCTACTTTAATTGCAGAGATTAGAAATAACTTCCATCATTGATTAACGATACATATAATTTAGATGAGCATTTTGATTGCAGAAAATCTTATAGACATTCAATTGCTCAAATATTTCTATTGCACAATGATGAATAGACAATACGTAATCCTGCAATTTGTCGTCTTCTTCTAAAAAGATCACTTTAAGGCCAATTTCTTTGCATTTATCCGCAGACAAGTGCCTATCATGAGCTTTGGTTTCTTTATGGGATGCTAATGTATCCATTATTTTTGAAATATTAGGATTTGAATCGCCGGAAAACATGTTTCTTTTTAATGAATCATGCAATATTTCTTTAGACCAGGTTATGGCATGTTTGCATGAATCCAAAAGAGTAGGATTATACTGGGCGATGATAGGTTGCCATAATGGTATGCAGGATGGGTCTTCTTTAACTTCCTTTTTGGCTGTAATGAATTCATCAATGATTGTCTGCGCCGGAACTCCCAATATCTGAGGTTCTATCGGACCCAAGCTTGATTGCTTTCCCATAACAATTTCTTTACAGGAACATGCGAGCATTGTTCCTCCAGACATTGCCAATTGGGGAATTAGCGCTCTGACGTCCCCATTAAACATCTTGTAAAGATAATTGATAATGGATTCTGTTGCAGCGACACTTCCGCTGGGAGTGTGCAAAATCAAATCCAAACCTTTATCAAAATCCAAACCATGAGTCATGGCCATGAATCCGTTCATGTCCTTATCGTCAATGCCTACCGGCAAATCGGATGAAACATTCAACCAACCGGAGGAATACACTATAACATTCCTGTTGGTGTACTGCGATAATAATTTTACATACTTATCAAGACCAGCGATTGGCTGGTCACCTACTTCTCTTTTAGTATCAATAAGTGATGGCATGTTACCACCCCGAGTAATTCAATTCATATTAATTAATCAGAGCTGGAATATAAACGTACATTCTTTTTAATTGGAGGAACTTCCCAAACTTCAAAGGATTTAGGTTTAATATTCCTTTTAGGAAGCTTGAGCTGATAAAACAACTCATCAATTTCATTCTTATTCAATTCATCCATAAAAATCACCTGTACTTATAATTATACTATTGTTTTTTACAAATATAAACATTACCCATTCATTCTCATTCCACGAATCGGAAGATGCACGTTTAAAGATATCCAACTCCAAAATTCATAAACATAATTTTTACAGTTTCAACAATCATTCCTCTCCATTTAAACCAACCCAAATTTGAATGGTGCCATTTTTGATAAAGGAACAGATTGAATGAGATGTGACAATTCTTTAGTGTTTGCTACATCTGTTAAACGCAAATTACCATCTTTAGCAGACATTTTCAACCTGTGACAATTTGTCACACTTTCATTAGATTCTTCAGATAATCTTTGTTTTAATTTTCTCCAATAAGCACTGGGGTCTTTACTTTGTGTAAGGACTGCAATGATATCTATTACTGAATAGTAGTAATTTTCAATTTCAAAATCCCATTTAGTCCTTATCTTATAGTCATCAAATAATTTGATAGCAAATTTTTCATCCATAATTTTTCCTCCTTTCATTCAATTAAGGATAAATTATCTATACTATATTAAATGACAAACTAAATATACTTTCTGTTCGAAATAAGAGCAATTTTACAGAGTTAAAGCAATATTACAAAGTAAGAACAATTTTACAGACCCGTACAACTTTTCTCACAATCATCCAAAAACATTACCATCAACCTTAAAATCCCGCTAATCTTTTAGCAAATATCTTAATCTCCCACTTCAATCTTCCAATTAAAAAGACTATAGCAAAATCCCAATCAAAAAAATATAACCCTATGAACCGCAGGTGTTCAGCACCCGAAAAATCCATTACCACCGCACTTCCATCCAAAAAAAATCAAGCTAACAAAAACGGTTCAAAAACAATTAAAACAACTAAATATCAATAAATTATAATATAACTAACTAAAAATAAAATAAATAAAAAAAAATGAGTTAAAAACTCTTTAAATTAAAAATAAAGCCCTGAAATCACACAATGCCTTGTGCGAGAATAAAGCAATACCACCCCACTTTCAACAAAATTAAATACTTTTAAATGGATATACTCCTTTCATTTTATATTCATTTTTTAACCATGCTCTAAAAACTGAATTGGGAACATAATATTGCATATTTTCCATTTCAACTAATCCGTTATCCAATAATGTATTTAATGACCTGCCTATTGCACCACTTGTAACATTCAACTTCTTTGCAATTCCTGATTTATTTAAAGGACCATCAAGAAGTGTTGTTAAGATTTTTTGCTGTTGAAGATTTAATCTGAACCATGAATTTGAAAAATGTGTGGCCAATATTGGCAAGAATTTAATGAAATTCTCTTTAACCGATTCGGAATCCAAAGGAATGTTTTTAGGCAGGAGATTTCCAAAAACATTAATGTAAAATGGAACACCTTTAGTGCAATCATAAAACTGATCAAAACCCTCATCAGTGAATTTCAGATACTCCGCTTTTTCATTCAAGTAATTTCTTGTTGTTTCATGTGAAAATGGTTTGATTTCAATAGTAAGAATTCTTCCTCCGAATGCACCATTGCTGCCTGCAATCTTTTCTATGAGACTGTCTTTAACGCTCATGCTTCCGGAAAAGACATAAGAAACATTATTCTGCTTTTGGATGTAACTTCTCATATACCATAGAAAATCGTTTAAATCATCACCAAGTTCTTTGATGATTTGAAATTCATCGAAAAACAGGAATACTCCATTGATATCCTTCTTATATTCATCATATAAATATTGAGGCAAATCCATTACAAAATTGGCTAATTTTTTGTAATTTTTTTCTGTCCATAAAAATGGTACCGGGTATCCCTTAACATTAACTATTTCTCTTAAGGCCACATCATGAGTTTTGATGTATTTTTCAATTTTCTTATCGGCAGTGGTGATTCCAGATTTTCCACATTCATCTATGATTTGGTCATAAATTAATTCTATGAATGATTCTTTTGTAAACTCGTCTTTTTGATAAGCGTCTGAGGCAGACAGATCAATGTAGACCACCAAATAATTTTCATCACGAAACTTCTTCTGTATTCTTTTCATTAATGCAGATTTACCCACACCACGAATGCCGGTTATCAGTATTGATGGAGATGTTCCATATTGACTGCTCCTCAGCAGATCCGACATGAATTTAATATCTTCGACCCTATTATAGAATTGATTGTCATTTAAATCTGTATTGGTTCCCCAAGCTAATTCATTCATACATATCACACAATACCATATTTATTTTTAATCCTAATTAAATATATGCAATTTGCATAACTTATTCAAAATGAATAAAAAATAAAAAGTGTGCAATTTGCATAATTTATTCAAAATGAATAAAAAATAAAAAGTGTGCAATTTGCA
>CACYBU010000246.1 GCA_902772665.1 uncultured Methanobrevibacter sp.
AAATAGAATACGATATAGCAAGATAAAATGGACAAGAAAGATGGTGTTGAAAATGACAAGTTAAATAATTTTTTTCATACAATTATCCGTGGGATTTTAGACAGAGCCAAAGTCAAAAAGAGGGGGTCTATTCCACGAAATAAAAAAGTGTATATAAACGACAGGTGTAAAATTTACAGGATAGACACTGTCGCAAGAGTTATTGCAGAGATTTAAGAAAAATCTTAAAGTTGGAAAATATAATGTTGTAACTTCAATAAGAAAAACTGTTATCTGAAATTTAAAAAATTAAAATCATCCTTAACCCTAGAATCAATTGCTGTGATGGACTGCAGTTCATTATGTCTTCAGGTTAAGTAAATATTAATTTGTTGCAGGATTTAGAAGGAATGCAACCAATGCCGAATTGTTTCGCATTGTCAAATACAAACTCCTGGGCAAACAGGTCATAAAATAGTATAAGAATAATAGTTACTTTTTTATTCAATAATGGCTTCTGATGGTTGGATGGTGGGGAACTGGAGGATAGGATAATTTTACAGTTAACACTGCAATTGAAAAACTTGCCGGTACCATAATCAAATTATGAAAAATCAGAATGTCTGATTAAACATGATTTAAAACGGGGAAAAGAAAAATGGCTTATGGGGTCATTTTCCAATCAGGGATTTTGATGGTAAGTTAACCGTGTTTTATTTCTTTTGATGTAATTTCAGCGATTTCCCTGTTGGTTAAGTTGACTCCAATAACTTCTTCTTCCTTTTCCAGGTCTTTTAATAATTTGTTAAGGGTTGCTTTATCGGGTCCTGAAATCAAATGGGAATGTACCAGATTCACGGTTCTGTACAGGTTTTCCAGTGCAATTCTATATTCTTTGTGGGTGTCTATGCGGTCCTGAAATTTTCTTCCTTCGTGGAGTTTCATTGTTTTTATCTCACGGATGAGAGGTGTTTCTATTCCTGGAAGATGGTACTCGATGTTTTCCAGTGTGCATCCGTGTTTAACTATTGTTTTAAATTCATCATAAATATGGTTTACTTCATGCTTGACGGTGATTCTTAAAATGTGGGGTCTGGTTGATTCGTAGTATAAGTCCTCTCCTCCTATTATTTCGGGAGATACAATTTTATCCGCCCCGGCTTTTCTAAGTCTTTTAATGTTGTCCAGTTTACTTGCTCTTGTAACAATCCATGCATCCGGATTGGTTTCTCTGATTGTCAACACGATAAACACATTATTCACGTCATCTCCTGTGCATATTATTACGCTTTGACATTTTTCTCCTGCCAGTTTGGCTATTAAATCGTCTTCAATTGCATCGTCATTTATAATAACAACATTCTGGCTTTCTTCTATGGTTTTACATTTTTCCTTGTCCTTTTCAATTATGATGACGTTTTGATTTCTCTGGTTTAATTCATTGAAAACTACTTTTCCAACTCTTCCTAAACCGCAGATAATATAATAATCCTTCATTCCAGTTATGGCTTTCATTTTTTTTGCTCCTTGTGAATATTTGCTCATTTTGTCCTGAAAATTTGTCAGCATGATATTGAATACAAATGCGAGTAATGCAACCCCTCCGATTGCCAGTGTGGTTGCAAATATTTTTTGAATTCCAGTATGTGGTGTGTAATCACCATATCCGACCGTTGCCATTGTAATGACCGCATAATAGACTGAATCAACCAAATTTAACTTCATTATGTAGTGTGATCCTACGATACCATAAATAAATAGGATGACTATTTAAAATCATACCGTTGTCAATATATTTTGTTGGCAATCGTGTTAAAATTTTAAATGTTATTTTTCGCATATGTGTTTCCCTTGGTATAATTGTAAGATGATTATATTTATAGGGATTCTTATATTTAATAAGTTCAGAAATATTTGTTCATGTTTATCTACAAGCATTTATATACTTCTTGTACTATATTATATCATGCACAGAAACTTAAGACTTTTTAATACTTTTTGTAGTTTTTTTAATACATATTATAACAATGTTATATTTGTGTTGGAGGAG
>CACYBU010000247.1 GCA_902772665.1 uncultured Methanobrevibacter sp.
ACATCAGGATAGTATTCACCCATTACCACATATCCTATTCTATTTTTTGAAAGGAAATATGAATTTTTAGCTGGAAGCACATAATTTTCACCATCAAATAATGTGCTAGTGTATTTAGAAGTAGAATAAATACTATATCCTTCATCGGTTGTTTTTGTGTTAAATTTAAAGCCTTTTTTAGTTACTAAATGATTAACAAACTTATAAAACTCATCAGATGTTGAAGCTTTTATATCATTAAGATAATTATTAGTTTCACTACTAGTTACACCTAAAGATTCATAATTAGAATCTTGGGATAAAACTTCATCATCATTATTCACAGTTAAATTATCATATTCCTCTTGAGCAGACAATACAGTTTCATCCAGATCATCTACTTGGTCATCAGCACTTACTGAAATAAACTCATCACCAGAATCCACTTCAGACATAACATTATCTATAGTGTTATTAGATACTGCACTAACAGCACTAGTGCAACATAATAACACTATAACTAATAAAAATAATATATAATTATTTTTAATTGACATATATAATTCTCCTTTAAATCCTCCATCACCCCAACAAATGGGGGGAGAAAACAATATTTTTTTTTAGAGCACCATATGACTTATTAATTTTTCGCTAAAAAGTTATTTAGTAAAGTTAATTAATAAAAATTATCAAATCATATTACTCTACAATTATATAAGACATTAGTCTTATATCTATTTGCTCAAACAATTTTCATTCAATAATTAAAACCCTGGCAAATTAAAATATGAGTGATAAAAATAAAGGATGTTTGATAAACTATGCGAAATATTAGTCCTGTTTATAATTAAATGAAAAAGATAATCTAAGAAATTGTTAATAATTATTTCAAGCAAATTTTATCTAATTTCACCATTATTTTTCTTTATACCAGTTTTACGTCTTGAATAAATATAAATTTGCTTAAACATCTTATTTTATATCTTAGAAAGCGATTTTGCAAGCAATTAAGCAAATAATCGATTACTTGCACAATTAGGAGGGTTCCGAAAAATTCAATTTTAGACAAGAAAGTAATACTAATTTAAGCTATAAATAATAATAACAGAAACTATAAACAATATTGGAAAATAGATGAAAAAAATTAATTAAACAAACAAAATAATTAACATTCATCTGAAAAAAAAGTTTAAATAAGGAAAATCCTTTAGGATTCAACATCAATCAACCTTGATTGACAATCATCCACTGAATATTCCAATAATTCATTTGACAAACAACTCTCACAAACAACCGGCAATAGCAATACTTCATCAAAGAATGGGAAAGTATTATCTCGCCAAATAAACATCACAGAATTAACGTACTCACAAATTTTTTCTACAACATCAAGAATATTACTCTCATCAATACCCTCCATTTCCATCAATTGATTATAAATTCTCTTCAAATTATAATATCCACCACAAATATTAACTCTATTCTGTATTCTCACTATGCCTTTTGACAAGAACTCATTAATATGGTAAAATGATCTTAAAGTTCCATTCGGAGCTTCTACAGTTGAAAATCTTTTAACATACTGCAACACATTTGAATAATCTTCAAATTTAGCCAACATTTTAACTGCTAAAATCCCTCCAGTAATCTTCACAACACGATACTTACCCTTACAACATTCATCGGCAAATCTACAATTCAAACAAGCATTTTTATTATAATGCTCACGTTCAATAACATAATCTTTCCGTTTTTTATCCCAACGGACATTAGTTTTTTGAAAATTTAACTTTTCTTTATTATAACATGTGAAAAAATCATCTCTTACATCATAATCCATATTGTCCTTATGGAATTTATTACTATTGGAATGGCCATTTCTTAATTTAGCGCTTCGATTATTGTCAATTAATCCGTTTAAACCTATCTCTTCAAGGTATTCAAGTGTTCGTCGAGTGTTGTAACCTGCATCCGCACAGCAATATTCTGGCATTACTCCCATATTTTTAATGGATTTGTTCATTATGTCGGGAAGTTGGTAATGATCTGTTGCCTTCTGGGATACAATGAGGCTCATGAACATTTTTGAACTTGAATCAACAGCAGTTTGAAAATTATAACCTACATCAGGATTTCCTTGCTTATTGTAAGTATGTATGGATTCCATATCATGAACAGGTATAGTATTTGCATCAGTTTCATTAAATCTCTTCATAATATCATTCAAATATTTCAACTTTTCTTTATTTGACTTGTCTGTCCTATTAATTATTTTACGAGCAGGCAATCTTAAACTCTCCAATTGTTCATAATCAATTAATTTGCCAGAATAGTAATCTATAAGGATTTCAACATCCTCTTTATGGACAACATTGAACTTATTATTGGCAGATTGGATAACGGTACTGTCAGCGCAAACATTCTCAAAATTAGTGAATCCGCTGATTTTAGCGAATTGGACAGTGTAGGAAATGAGATATTCAAAAAAAACTGCCCCAAATGTTAATGAAATTATTAATAGTGTCCTTATCAGGAGTTATACCATTAGCAACGTATTTAAAATAGGAATGATATTTTGCCATGTCTGCAATGACGGTAGCTTCAGTAAAACCTCTTGAATATGAATAATATACTAAGGACATCATTTTACGTAAAGAATAAGATTTTCTACCAGGTTTACTTGAAGGAAATTCTTCATTTTTCAATTCAAATGTCTTTAATATCATTTTTATAAATAAATCTACAAAACGGGCGAAATCACCTTCAGGAACTTCATGGCCAAATTCTACGTACTCTAATCGCCCATGATAATATACAGTATCTAATTCACTCATAATATAAACTCCTAATTAGTAATATCTATTATAAATATATATAGGGTCATAGATATTCCTGACTTGTAGCTCAGTTAGTTGGGTCCCATTCTTCAAACTAAGATTAACTTAACCCTCAAATTTTATGGGGCTATATTCATGTTATGGAATCCAATATTTGATGGCTTCTAATGAATAAATTAAATCAATTCCAATAAAATTTTTATTAACCAACAATTCCCATTAATGAGCAAACCATATCCTACATATATTCGCCCCTATCTGTTGTTTAAAAATTTAAGCTCTCACGATGCAGTTGCAAAATCGACTTTTTCCAAAACCCCCATTTTCACCATTCAATTTTTAAAATTTAATCCAATACAGATTAATTTCATCTACAATTTAACATGAAACATCAAAATCATCCATACATAATTCTAAAACCGTAATATTTATAAATAAGAACAAACATAATTATAATTGGTGATTAGATTGCAACCAGGATTAAACTACAACGACAAAGACAAGAAATTTATCCTATTGGGAAACGTATTTAAATGCATTGATAGTAAAAAAACAAAAAGATAGATTGAACAGAGCAGGCTTTAAAAAGAGAGCTATGGCAGTTAAATCTATAAAAATATTCTTCACATCATTATTTTTTAATTATGAACTTTTTCGAGTAATTGACGAGTTAAATAATAAAGAAGAGTTAAGAAATTTTGCAAAAATTTATGATGTTCCGACTGAACAACAAGTATCAGAGTATTTTAGTCGCTTCAATCCAACTAATTTCTTCAAATTTATCAATTCATCACTATTAACATACTTTAAACCTCATGATTATGAAACTGATGAATATATTGTTGATGCAACACCAGTGAAATGTGATATAAATGTAATTAAGCAATTCATCACCGAAGGGCACTTAAAGGATCTTAGACTAAAATGAGGTCATTCTACAACTAAAAAAACATTTCATTGGATTTAAAGTCACTGTAGTATTAGAAATAACAAGATTGATTCCTGTTTCCATATTTATACATTCTGGAGCACCTAATGATGCAAAAATTTTCGAAGAAATTTTAAAAGAATTGAAAAGAAGAGGTTTAATCAAAAAAGGAGACATACTCTATTTTGACAGAGGATATTTCTCACTTAACAACTATCTAATCGCAATCAACATGTATAGAATTATTCCCATCATATTTCCAAAATCCAATTTTGATATTAATAAAATCAAAGAAAGCATTTCCCTTCCATTGGATGCTTACAAAGTATATGCGTACTTTTGAAGAAACTAAAAAGGAAATTACTGATCTCGTCAATCAAACTGTTGAAATTCTAACAAACTGGAAAGATTTGAAGCCAGAAAGATGAATTATTGAAGATTTCTTCAAAGCAGCTAAAGAAGCATTTGGTTTAGGTAAATTCCACAGTTATACTGAGAAATCCATGGTAAAAAATATCCTATTATCATTATTATTAACTACAATCGTTGTACAGTCTGGTTTTAAAACAAAAACTCAGCTGCAACGGCTAAGTGAAGGTTACGTTGACTTTGAACCCCCAAAAGTAAACAAGCAGAAAGTCCTCAAAATCAAAAAAGAATGCTAGCACTGGTTCAAAAAATTCAAAACCTATGATGAAAATAAGTAAATTAACTTTTTCCTATAATTTAGCAATTAATGTTCCATACTTGCCAATATCCAGATTCTTCTGTTAGATTCATGGACAAACCATCACCCCTATGCATCAACAAGTATCACAGTTACCCATTTTAACAAACAGAAGCCACACCACTCACCCCGCCTGCATCGAAATCTAAGACCCTATAAAAAAAAATCTGTTTAACTCGATACCATCACAGGCTCGCCGACAGTCTGATTCACATGGACTTTTCCAAATTCACTGTATCCTCACTCTTCAAGCCCCCCCCGGCATCAGAGTAGTTTTGTGTGAAAGTATCTACCGGAAACATCCTGCATTGACTGCATTTCATATAAAAATTTAGTGATATTCCATTATCACAAAGATTTAAAAAAAAACAAATTATTTTTACTACTCACTATAAGAATCCTTTCATTGCTTGCTCGAATTTATCGGTAATTACTTCCCAGTCATTAGATTTCACATATTCACGAGCTTTACTGGCAATTTCATCATATTTATTATTATTTAAGATATTTTCAACTACTTCAAGAACTTCCGTTGCTTCATGAATATATTCTATACCGTTTCCATATCCGAATTCCTTTGACAATCCTGGAAGTTCAGATGCAATTACAACTTTTTTCATTGCAAGATACTCATAAATCTTGATTGGTACAATATCCTGCATTATCGGCTCATCGATATGTGCCGGCAGCAGGCAGAAGTCTGCTGATGCTAAAAATTCTGGTATTTTTTCAAATGGCTGTTTTCCGGTTAAAATCAACTGGTCTGCCATATCGTATTCATCTCTGATTTGACACATTTCATCATATGCATCACCATCTCCAACAACCAGAATCTTATAATTTGGATATCTGGTTTTATTTTCACCCAATGCCCGTGCCAGCTCTTTCATGCCGGCAAATTCATAAATCCAACCCATAAAGAACAATACAATATCGTCTTCGCCGATTCCATACTCCTTTTTAATTGTTGAATCGTCCAAGTCAGGGTCATAACTTTTTAAATCAATCCCCGCATCAATCAGGATTGTTGATTCCTTTTTAGCTCCCACTGAATATGCAAATTCTGTCAGTTTCTTATTAATTGTTATTACCAAATCGGCGTTTCTAATGGTTTTTTCTGTGAATTTCTGTCCAAGTTTTTGAAATGCCTTTTCTGGAATTAAGGCATAAATCACATCTATGAAATAATATACAAAAGGAATATTATATTTTTTAGCTAATTTTGAAGCATTATATGAGTTTAAAATACCCAAAGCTAAAATAACATCTGGTTTGAATTCTTCAATTTGATGTTCGATTTCATGTTTGTGTGTGAAAAATAGTGTTGCATAGCTTAAACCTTTAATTTTAATAAATCCTGGTCTTATTACTTCAATATTAGTATTTTTTTTGATTTTTGAAACGTTTTCATGAATTTCCTTGTGATAAATTAAACCGGAATCCTCATCATTTGGCCAATCAATGGGATAATCAATGACTTTGATTTGATGACCCCTTTCTGCCATCCTTTCCATTAAGTGATGCTGCTGGTGAGGATTTCTCTCCAACCAGTCTGACTCCTGAACTACTAAAATCTTCATGGAGTAATATTTATTAAAAATTAAATATATAACTTTCTTTATGAAAATGCCTGAAACTTTAGATTCAAAATTATTGGCTCCATGCGGGATTAACTGTATCAGTTGCGAGAAATTTCAAAACCCCTGTGCCGGTTGTCTGATTAGTGATGATGGTAAAAGTAAAGCAAGCCTGAAATGCAAGATTAAAACCTGTTTTGATAAAAAGAAATTCAGCTACTGCGGGCGCTGCAGTGAGTTTCCATGTCCCTTGATGAAAAAACACTCCAAAAAATATGTTAAAAGACACAACCTGGACACTTTAAGTTCATCGAAAAGAATTAAGACCATGGGTATTGGGCGCATGATGAGTGAAGATCGTGAAAGGTGGATGTGTCCTGAATGTGGAGGGGTTGTGAAATTCCAAACTCACAGGTGTTCGGAGTGCGGATTTGAAACCAATTAAATGAAATAATCTATTAATTATTTTAATAATTAATGTTATTACTATTGATTTATATTGACTTTATTGTTAATTGATGAAGAGTCATTAAAAAAAGAGAAATTTAAATTTTATCATATATATTCACGATTTTTTTATTTAAATTACGTGCAAGCAAATAGTAATACACATAAAACCCTAACCAGAAAACCATCGAAAAAACACAGGCTATTAAAATCCATGCAATTATCGGACCGATTCCTAAATCAATTGGCATCCATTTTAAATAAATTGCAATTAAAAACAATACTGTCATTCCAATACCCATTTGAAAGATTACCTGAAAAGGCAATGCAAGATCTTCCTTTTCGTAAATAAATCCGCTGAGAGAAAAACCCCATCCTGCAACAATACAACCAAAGAACAGATTGACTATATCTGTTCCTGAAAAACTAATATTTTGAGGACCAGCCTGAAGAGAAATAGAAACTGCAACGAGCAATCCAATAAAACTACCTACAAAAGCACCTAAAGCCAAATGTTTAATTAAATCTGTGAATTTCATTTTCATCACCTATAAATCCAAAGCTTGTTTAAAGTCAGGTAAATATTTTCTTGAGATATTGTCTTTCAAACCGTTTTTTAGCTGTATGAACATCATTCCCTTAAGTGAAGGAGCAACTCTTTCAATTTTTTTCAAGTTAACAATTGTTGTTTTTGATATTCTGACAAAATCACTGTTTAAAGTGTCCTCTACCTGATATAAGGGTTTTTTAATTAAATATTCATTATTTTCAGTGTATACTTTAACCTGTTTTTCTTCTACTCTAAACATGAATATTTCATCCGTCTGCAGAAGGGCAATGTCTGATCCTTTTTTAACGGCCACCATATCAGAGGATTCATCGCTTTCGAGAATAGATACCGCTCTTGTAACATTATCCGTAAGTTCATTAGTGTGAATATCAGCATAAGGTTCTTCAATATCTCTAGAAACAAATAAATTTACCTTCATATTTTATTTCCTTAATTTTTCCATTTCTTCTTCAATTTTATGTTCCCTATACTTTTCATTGTCAAATTTATCCGGGAATACAAATGCTTTTAAAAATCTGACGAATACACCAATTCCCCAAAATACAACAGGAAACATTACCCACCAGTACTCTGGAGTGAATAATGCATTGATAACTGCCAGAATTGCATTTACAATAATATATACTGTAAAACTTTTATAAAATTTTATTTTAAGATTTGCTCTTTTTTCTGCAAGTTGTCTTATATCACTCATTTAATCACCCATGTTTTTAAGTTCCTTTTGAACTATTTTTTCTCTGTAATTGCCTATAGAATATGCTTTAAAAAAATCATCCAAAACTCCCAAACCCCAAATAAACATTGCAAATATAAGCAACCAATAACTATGTAAAAATACATTACAAATTATAATAAGTATAGTATTTACAATCAAATATTTAAATAGGTTTTCTTGAAACTTGATTTTTGCATCAACTCTTTTTCTAATATCCATAAAATATCACCATTCGATAATATAACTTGGATAAACAGTATATAAATGACTATTTGTTGATGCATCCAAGATGCAGAAAATCATTGATGAAATGCAAAAAATAAGAATTGAAAGTGGCAACTATAACACAGCCACCAAATAATATAAAATTGAAGTTACTGCAGGAACTGTCAGATTATCGATTCCACCGTAACTGAAAGCTTCACATAATGTTGCAACGGCTGAAATCATAAATATATAAATAATATTGAATTGAGGCATCACACATCCGATTGATGTGAATACCATCCAGACAAATACGCTCATGACAGAGGTGATGACAAACATTGTTAGTGATCCTTCAAGAGATTTTGTACCTCCAAATACAGTGTATTTGACTTTGCCGAATTTCTGGCCGATTAATGCTGCAAATCCATCTCCATATACCATCGGCACAATAGCCAGCGCCACAATCCATATGTAGAATTTAGGGTCGTTTGGTGGGGAGGCAGTTGTAAATACCGCAATCAATATTGTCCAGATTAATGCATAGAAAAATAATCCTAAAGCATGCCCGGATTCTGTTACACTGTTTTCTATTTTAACTGGTGAGTATTCAGTCAAGAAGAACAGTCCAATTGTTATCGGTAGTGTTAAAAACCAAACCATCATCCAGGGATCTGAGAAAAACGGCATGGCAAATATCATGTTACCTACCATAATATGTAAAAATTTACGTGAAACTTC
>CACYBU010000248.1 GCA_902772665.1 uncultured Methanobrevibacter sp.
GTATCAGCAGCTAACGGATAATTAATCATTTTTCATCACCACATTCATTTTCTAAAAACCAATCATAAGTTAAAGATAAACCTTCTTTTAAAGATATTTTAGATTTCCAACCTAGTTCATTAAAAGTAGATACATCTAAAACTTTTCTAAACATTCCATCAGGTTTACTTGTATCAAAAAAGAGTTCACCATCATAACCTACAACTTTTTGTATAGTTTCGCTTAATTCTCTTATTGTATAATCAACACCAACACCAATATTAATGAATGAATCACCATCATAATGGTCTGCTGCATATAACGTAGCATTAGCCATATCATCAACAAACATTAACTCACGATATTGATTACCACTACCCCATATTTCAACTTCAGGTTCATCATTAATTTTTGCAAGGTGCATTTTTTTAATTAAAGAAGCTACAACATGAGCAGTTTTTAAATCAAAATTATCATTAATACCATAAAGATTAGGGGGCATGACCCCAATATAATTAGTACCATATTGTTTATTATAATATTCACAAGCTTTTAAGCCAATAATTTTAGATAATGCATAACCTTCATTTGTTGGTTCTAAAGGTCCTGTTAATAAATATTCTTCTTTTAAAGGCTGTTGTGCTTGTGTAGGATAAATGCAAGAACTACCTAAAAAAATTAGTTTATCAACACCAGAATCAAAAGCAGACTTAATGACATTATGCTGGATAATAATATTGTCCATTAAAAAACTAACCGGGTCTGCAATATTAGCACTTATACCACCCACCTTTGCCGCTGCAAGAAAAACAACATCCGGCTTTTCTTCATTGAAAAAATCGCGAACATCACTTTGAACAGTCAGATCTAATTCATTATGCGATTTTAATAGAAAATTATCATGCCCTTTTTCTTTTAAAGCTCGAAGAATAGCTGAACCAACCATCCCATTATGTCCTGCAATATAAATTTTATCATTCAAATCCATTAGCACACAACCATTAAAAATATCATAATTCTTTTTTTACTAATTCCAAGTCTTCTTGAACCATTTCTTTGACTAATGTTTTGAATGGTGTTTGAGTAGGATTCCAACCTAATTTTTCAACAGCTTTACTTGGATCACCAAGTAATTGATCAACTTCCGTTGGTCTGAAATACTGAGGATCCACTTCAATTAAAACATCACCAGTTTCACCATCAATACCTTTTTCATCAATACCTGTACCTTGCCAATAAAGATTAATACCAACTTCTTTAAATGCTAATTCACAAAATTCCCTTACAGTATGCATTTCGCCAGTAGCAATAACAAAATCATCAGGCACATTATTTTGCAAAATCAACCACATACATTCAACATAATCCTTTGCATGACCCCAATCACGCTTAGCATTTAAATTACCGAGATATAATTTCTTTTGTCTACCTAATTTAATCCTAGCAGCAGCCAAAGTAATCTTACGAGTTACAAAAGTTTCACCACGTCTCGGAGATTCATGATTGAATAAAATACCATTACATGCAAAAATATCATAAGCTTCACGATAATTCTTTGTAATCCAAAAACCATACAACTTAGCAACACCATAAGGACTTCTAGGATAAAAGGGAGTAGTTTCACTTTGAGGGACTTCCTGAACCAAACCATATAACTCAGAAGTAGAAGCTTGATAAATTTTAGTATCTTTTAAACCTAACAAATGAACAGCTTCAAGAATACGCAAAGTACCTAAAGCATCAACATTAGCAGTATATTCGGGAATATCAAAAGATACTTTAACATGAGATTGTGCTGCTAAATTATAAATTTCATCAGGTTGAATTTTTTGAATTAAAGCAATGACATTGGTAGAATCAGTAATATCACCATAATGTAAATAAAAATTTTTAGCATTATGCATATCTTCAATATACTCTTCAATATATAAATGTTCAATACGCTTAGTATTGAATGAAGAACTACGGCGAATAATACCGTGAACCTCATAACCTTTATCAAGTAAAAATTCCGCAAGATAAGAACCATCTTGCCCTGTAACTCCAGTAATTAAAGCTTTTTTCATCATATCAAATCACCCAATATAATTTAATTAATATATTATAAAAATAAAAAAATACTTTTTTAATTCATTAAAATACATTATAAATTTAAAGATTAACTATAAACCAATCGTTCAAAATGTTTTTCCAAATCAGAAAATATTTTTATTATCTGTTTTTTGCCAGAAGGTAATATTTTATCCTGATCTTTAAATTCATCATAAGATTTTTTATCAGTGAGAAGATTTTTAAATAATTCAATAGAATCCGAATTACGGTCATCATCAGCTACCCAAGTAACAGGCAAATGTTTAGCATAACCATAATGAACTCTTTCACATATAGTTGGATCAGAACCAAGTATTTTTTCTCCATCCCACCTAATTATAGCATTATGATTAATAATTTTTGGTTCTAGATAATTCCCTCCCCCAGCATATAAAGGAATACAATCACAATAAAATGCATCAAATACTTTTTCAGTAACATACGCATCAGCCAATAAATTTTCAGGACATAAATAGAATTTAAATTGATTTAAATAATCAAACTTATTATTGTGATATTTAATAAACATTTCAGAAGTATTATTTTTCCAGTTACCAGCATACAATATACTAGTATATTTACTGACATCATTAGCTATCATAGTCCTAGTTCCAAAAAGATCATGCCGAGTAATAATTGTAACATCTTTTGATTTTTCATGACTAACAGAATTCCAATAATCAACTTTTTTTTCAATATCTTCTTCAGTAGATTCTGGAGAAAAATGATCAAGAATCCAATAAGGGAATCTTGAATATTTAGGATGATCAAATACATCATAACCTAATGCAAGATCAACATAATCCAGAGCATATTTATCAAACCTATATTTCATTTCAAGAAACCTGTGCTCCAAGTCTTCCATAGAATATAACACTTTTTTCCCTTCCATAGGATAAGCTAAATTATCATGCCTACCAAAAACACTGAACATATTGATATTAAAATCTTCATCTGGAAATTTATGTTTAAGATAACGTGTAAACCATATATTATCACAATATCCATTTAAATCATCTAAAAGTGAATTTGGAAAAACACGCCAATTTCTATAAGTTACTTTTCCACCAAGGGCAGAATATCCTAAAGAAGTATAGCATAACTCAGGAATAGACTTAATTTTATTTTCCAACAGAGATAATTTCTCACGAAGAGACTGGATTAAATCAGGTGATTCATCCACTTTAAATTCACTGAAAAAATTAAATGGCATCCATTCAACATGAATATCAACAATTTCTGAATCTTTAACAGATTTAGAAAAAACATATGCTTGATCATGCCAAGTTAATTTATTACTATTAATTATAGAATCATTATTAATAGAAAAATTAGTATAATCAATATATACGGGAAATCTTTTTCCATTTTTATCCCTCACATCAAGACCCCTAAGCTCAATTTTTAACTCACCGTCTTTAATACATTTTATTTTTAAATCTAAAGTTCCATTAAAACTATGAACATTAATACCTGAACCTAAAGAATCTTTAAACCAATCTGGCCTATATATTTTAGAATTAGAATCATTAATTTCTAAAATCTCAATATCATTATCATTTCCACGGTTTTTAATATCAATCCGCGCAGTATAATATTTTTTCAGTAAACTTTCAAAATTTTGATTCACAATATCACCACATAACCGCAAATACTTGAAAAAATCATATTCAGTTCTACAATAATATTTTCTGGACATAACCAACTCAATTTAAAGAACTAAAAATTTTTTATAGTAATTCCTAACCACATTAAAATTTTATAAATCTATATATAATATTACTTTATAAATTTATATATTTAAATTAAACTCTTTTTAAAGTTTATTTATCAAAAATAAAGTTATAACTAATATTTACTTAAAACATGACACCATTATAACCATATAAAAATTTATTATTTATGAATATAAAAAAAATCTCATTAAACATATTTTTGATTAAAAAACATCAAAATACAATTAAAAAATACAAAAGACAACGAATTAACAAAATCATTTAATAGATGAACTAAAAAAAGTAAAAAATATTTAAGCTAAAAAAACAATTTAATACATCTGATTATTGCAAAAAATAGTAAGATAATAAAATAAACATTAAAAATAAAAAAAATAAAAAACCACAATAAATATTTAAATTGTGGCCAATACCAAAATAATTTAAACTACTTAGTTTAATACTTAAAATTTTTATTTGCTTCTTTCAATATAGTAATATATCCTTCTAATATTTCATTGATGTTAGGAACATTCCTAAATAACGTTAATCTATTATGTGTTCTTACATCTTTAGGAACTCCCATATAACCCTCACCATAAATTTGTTTTAAGTGAAAATCACTATCATTAGGCACTGGAAAAGTATATTCTCGGAATTTAGATTCTTTTAAAGGAAATATATTAGAATATTTTAAAACTATTAATTCATATAAGTTTGTTCCAGAATATGCGAAAGCACCTTCTACACCAGGAATAATATATTTTTCTTCATCATAAGTTAAATTTAATTCATTATAATAATTATCAATGATTTCAGAATAATCTAAACCCATATACAGTTTAGAAGTATCATTTCCTCGGCAAAGCATTTGATAAAAATTTCTAAGAGAACGATTATATAATACACCAAAACTATGATAATTATTATCATAATCACGCATGAAATCATATGGAGCAAAATCCACTGCTGCTAAAATGATATGTTTTCCAACTCTTTCATCGCGAATGAAGAAATGTAATGATCCATTTACTTCTTTTCCATCATGTTTACGCCATCTATAAACAACATCAATATAATCATTTAAGTTATTCCTTTCAAGCTCATCAAACATTACTTCAATAAACTTATGATAATCTTTTCTCATTATTCCAATATCAATATCATCATCCCAAGGAATAAAATTCTCATGCCTTATAGCACCCAAAAGCGTTCCAAAATCTAACCACCATTTAATATCATATTTCTTACATATTTTATTAACAAATTCCAATAATTCCAAACATAATGTTTGAACATTATACAATAATCTATTAGGTGTTAACTTATAATCTAAAAAAATTGAACTGAATAATGCATTATCAGAATCTATAATGCGATCATAATATTCTATTTTATTCTCTAAAGATTTAATTTTCGAAGTTAATTGGTTAAATTTAACATTTATTTCTAAAGAACTTAAATAACTATTATAACTATTTAAAAAGAATTTATAATCATGCAAATTTTTTTCATTTTCCCCCAAAGGTATTTGATTATCATTTTCCATGAAACCATACATTTTTAAGGAATTACTATTGAATTTGCAAAACTGTTCTAAAAATCCCATAAATTGTATTTGTTTTTTAAATAACGAATATTTTTCTTTTAAATCATCCATAGTTATTATATTATCAAATAAATTTAAAAGAAATGGATAATAATCAAAAATACTTTCAAATTCCAAATATATATCGAATACTTCTTTATCTTTAGAAGAAATTTCAAACACATATGGTTCATCATGACAAATTAAATTATCTTCATCAAATATTACTTCACCATTTAATTTGAAAGTAGTATAATTTATATAAATAGGACATCTTAATCCATTTAGATTTCTATAATCCACACCCCTTAAAAAAATTTTTAATGCACCATCATTCACACATTGGACTTTTAAATTAGACTTATTAATATCACCCTGAATTTGACATCCCTGACCATAATTATCCCTAAACCATTCTGGAAAATTTATACTAAGGTTACTGGGATTATCAAATATGTTAACTCTATTAAAATTATCTCCTTTGTTTTGCAAATCAAACCTAAATAATTTCCAATAATTTTTATAGTTATTGATTAAATTAATAGTTTGATTAAAATTACTTTCATTAATATTGAGCATTATCTCATCAATTTGTTTTACAAATTCTTTTAACATGATTTTTTTAATATCCTCTTTCAAAAAAATCCCTCCATATACAACATTTAATTTCTAATCAAATTGTTATTAAATTTTAATAATATTTTTAACTTTTGTAAAAAATCCTTTAATTTTAGAAGAATTAGAACCTAAAAGTTCCAATTTGATTGCATTCAATTCTTTATTCTCAACATTTAGTTCCTCAAGTTCATTTTTTAATATTTTTATTACCTCATCTTTTGAATTATTATTTATTAATATATTTTGACAATTTGAATTTGAATTTAAAGGTTCCCATTTTAATTTAACATTAACAATTTGTCCATCTTTCACATCTTTTTCATAAACTAATGGATTATCATGCCATAAAATAGTATTATTATTAATAAGGGATTCTCCATCAACTTCTATTTCTTTATAATCAATATATATAGGAATTTTATTATTATTACCATCTTTAAAATCGACAGATCTAAAATCAATTTTTAAATTACCATCATTTATACATTCAAATGAAATATTTAACTCGCCATTATCACTACTAATCACAGACCCACTTCCATTAAAATCAGAGAACCAATTTGGTCGTGAAATATTATAAAATAAGATATTTTCATCAATCATTGAAATGCTATTATTTTCATTACCATAATTCTTTATATCTACTCTTGCTTGCGAATAAATATTTAAATCATGATTCTGCCGTTTAAGTAATGATAAATTACTTCTACGACCTAATGATTCCCATTCAGCTTGTATATTAATAATTTGATTATTTTTAACTTTTTGTTTAAAAATAAATGGTTTATCATGCCAAGCAGTAAAATTAGATGCGATAATATCAGTATCATCAACTTTTATTTTAGTATAGTCAATGAAAATAGGAATCCTAAGATTTTCATATTTTAAATCAATGGCTCTAAAATCAATTTCTAAAATACCCTCCCCCACACATTTAAATGACATATCTATATTTCCTTTACTAGAAGAAACAACAGTTCCAGCACCAGACTTATTTTTTAACCAATTTGGTTTATAGACATTACTTAAATAATCATCACAACTCACAAGAATTAAATCATTGTTTTCGTTTCCATAATTTTTAACATCAATCCTAGCATTATGAAAAGTTTCTAATACTTTTTCTGAATTATTTTCTACAAAAAAGTTACTTTCATAATTAACAGGATTCCATTTAACTACAACATTAATTATTTCCCCATTTTCAACTTCTTTTTCAAAAATGAATGGAGAATTATGCCATGAAACATGGCTTTCATCAATAATAACCTCACCATTTACTATTAATTCAGTATAGTCAATATAAACTGGGATTGGGTTTCCTTTTTTATCCTTATAATCTATTGATTTAAATCCAAGGTATAGTTTACCTTTGTTAATACATTTAAATGATAAATTTAAATCACCTTTAACACTTGTAATTACAGTTCCAATTCCTTCCCCATCATCAAACCAAGACGGACGAGTAATGTTCAAACTTGAATCATTAGATGTTAAGATAACAACATCATTATTTTCATCACCATAATTCTTAATATCAATTCTTGATTCCAAATATTTCATTAAAAATTCAGCATTTTCATTGAAATATTGTGAATTTAGTTTATTTTCAATATTCTTTGTTTGTTCCTCTAAAAATTCTTTATTTTCTGCTACATACCCATTGATTTTTATTAATTCATTAAATGA
>CACYBU010000249.1 GCA_902772665.1 uncultured Methanobrevibacter sp.
ATAAGTGGAGCCAATGCAATTGCATCCGAAGAGGGGTCATGTGTAATGGTGCACAATGAGGGCAATATTTCAATAGTTTCACTAAAAAATCTCCATATAATTGTAGCGGGAATCGATAAAATTGTACCTACTTTGGAGGATGCAATTTCTGTTGTAAAACTTGAAACAATATTTGCCACAGGCAACTATGTGACTTCATATATGAATGTAATATCCGGACCATCCAAAACTGCTGACATCGAGAAAAAACTAATAAAAAACATGTATGGTGCCGAAAGGGTAGTTGTTATATTTCTCGACAACGGAAGAAGTGAGGCAATAGAGGAATGCCTCTATTGTATAGGGTGCGGAAACTGTATAGTGCACTGTCCTGTTTATAATGCCGTTGGAAATGAATTCGGCTTTAATAACTACTTGGGTGGCCGTGGAGTTGCAATGTCTAGATTCATAGAAAATGAGGAAACCTGTTTTAATTCAGGCCTTTACATGTGTACTCTATGTGGATTATGCACAATCAATTGCCCTTTATCAATTCCAACCAATGAAATACTTGAAAATATGAGGAAATTATCCGTAGACGCTGGATTTTATCCGAAAGCACACGGTAAAATTAAAGACAATATCTCCAGAAATGATTCTCCATATTAATTTTTAAATTTTTAAATTAGTTTTGTTTCATGTATAAATCAATAGTATTATAAATAATGAAAAAGTAATATTATTATATTATAATATTGGAGGAAATACATGCTTCTATTAATAAGTCCTATAAATCGTGAAGAAGCTCTTGAATCTATTAAAGGCGGAGCAGATATTGTTGATGTGAAAAACCCTAAGGAAGGTTCTCTTGGGGCTAATTTTCCATGGGTTATAAAGGAAATTAGGGAATTAACTCCTGAAGATAAGCTTGTCAGTGCTACTTTAGGTGATGTACCTTACAAACCTGGTACAGTTTCACTTGCGGCAATGGGTGCTCATGTTTCAGGAGCAGATTATATTAAAGTAGGATTATACGGAACAAAAGACCATGATGAAGCTGTTGATGTCATGGAAAACGTTGTAAAAACTGTAAAAGATGTTAGTGAAGATACAATAATTGTGGCAGCAGGATATGCGGATGCTCACCGTATAGGTGCAGTTGGCCCTATGGAAATTCCAAAAGTTGCAAAGGATGCTGGATGTGATCTGGCAATGCTTGACACTGCGGTTAAAGACGGCCATACTTTATTTGATTATTTGGATTTAAATCAATTAAAAGAATTTGTTGAGGAAGCTCACAATTACGGTTTGTTAACTGCACTTGCAGGCTCTGTTAAAAAAGACCAGTTAAAACCTCTCTATGACATTGGTTGTGACGTTGTAGGTATTAGGGGGGCCGCATGTATTGGTGGGGATAGAAACACTGGTAAAATACACCATACTGCTGTAGCTGAACTTAAAAATTTATGCGATTCATTTTAATTTAGGTGTTATATTATGTCATTTTCAAAAAAAGTACAAGAAGCAAGAATGTCTTACACCTTTGATGATTTTCTCTTAACTCCTAATGCGAGTTATGTTGAACCGAAAGACATTGATACAAAAATTGAATTAGGAAAAGGGATTAAATTAAACATTCCAATTTTAAGTGCTGCTATGGATACTGTTACAGAAGCAGATCTTGCAATAGCAATGGCACAGGAAGGTGGAATTGGTGTAATTCACAGAAACATCACACTTGAAAGACAGGTTGAGGAAGTAAAAAAAGTAAAAAACGCTGAAGACCTGACAGTTCGTGATGTCGTAACCATTACTCAGGATTCTACAATAGCTGATGTTCAGACAAAAATGCAGGATGAACTTATTAGTGGTTTGCCGGTAGTTGATGGTGATGAAATTATTGGAATCATATCAAAAAGAGATATCAGACCGGTTTTAAAATCAGAACCAAATACAACAGTTAAAGAAATCATGACTTCTGATGTAGTTACCGTTGAGGAAGGGGTTTCAGCCGAAGAGGCACTGAATATTGCATATGAAAATAAAGTTGAAAGACTCCCTGTTGTTCGTGACGGTAAACTAGTTGGAATAATTACTATTAAAGATATTTTAAATCAGTCACAATATCCTAATGCTGCAAGAGATGATAACGGCGAGTTTTTAGTTGCAGCTGCATGTGGTCCGTTTGACTTGGACCGTGCAATGGCACTTGATCAGGCCGGTGCCGACATTATCTCCATAGACTGTGCTCATGCCCATAATATGAATGTGGTCAAATTCACCCAAACAATCAAAGACAATATTGATGCCGAATTATGTGTAGGGAATATTGCAACAGCTGAAGCTGCTGAAGATTTGATTTCAATGGGTGTTGATGCACTTAAAGTAGGTATTGGACCGGGTTCAATGTGTACTACTCGTATTGTAGCGGGAGTTGGTGTGCCTCAACTTACAGCAATTTCAGATGTTGCAGATGCTGCGGTAGATTCAGGAGTTCCGGTTATTGCTGATGGAGGTATCAGATACTCAGGTGATGTTGCTAAAGCTATTGGTGCAGGAGCAGATGCAGTAATGCTTGGAAATTTACTTGCAGCTTCATTTGAAGCACCTGGTGATATTGTTGTTATGAACGGCAAGCAGTATAAGAAATACCGTGGAATGGGATCAATGGGTGCAATGACCAGTGAATATGATGGTGGAGCAGACAGATATTTCCAGGGTCAGAAAAGTAAAATGAATCACACTAAATATGTTCCTGAAGGAATTGAAGGCGCTGTACCATACAAGGGAACAGTTGCAGAAATTTTATTCCAGTTAGTAGGTGGTTTAAAATCATCTATGGGTTACTGTGGTGCCGGGGATATTAAAGCAATGCAGGAAAAGGCCAACTTCGTTAGGATTACAAGTAGTGGAATTAAAGAATCACATCCTCATGACTTGCTGATTACTAATGAAAGTCCTAATTATCCGACTTTAGACTAGTCGGATAATATTTTTTTTAATTATATTGATGGGATTTAAAATTGGTTGAAGGAGTTATAGGCAAATATTTTTCTCATCAAAAAAGGTATTTTTTTCTTAAAACTCTAATTTTAAGCAAACATTTAAATATTAGTTAATCAAATATTATCATATTAGATAATTTTATGATTATTTAAATATAATCAGTTTATTTTAAATTTATACATTATTTACGGAGAAGATATAAAATGGCAAGAACTAAAAAAGTGGGTATTACAGGCAGGTTCGGTGCAAGATACGGAAGAAAAGCTAAAAGATCTGTTAAAATCATTGAAGAAAACATGAAAAAAAATCATGTTTGTCCTAAA
>CACYBU010000250.1 GCA_902772665.1 uncultured Methanobrevibacter sp.
AAAATTTATTTACTACATCTGACATACAAGATATTATTGGAGGTTTCTTTTTATTGTTCATACTTATAGATTTACCTCCAATTTACTTATAAATATCCGCATTATTTTTGAATTTAGGTCGAATTTAACATCTATTTTTGTAAAATAAAAATTTAATATTCATATTGGTGAAAAATTTAGGTTTAACTTAAAAGTTGTCTAAGGGACACTGTCTTCATATTGATTAATTTTAAAAATTATATATGCAGTAAATGTTAAAATACAAATTTCTTGAAAAATATTTAATAAAATTTTTATTCGCAATTAAAACACATTAATTATGAAATCCCCATACAGAAACAACACTCCTAAACTCTTTTAAAAACATGATTAAAACATAAAAAAACACGAACATTTTGTATAGCCAAATTTAATATTTTGTTTCTACTTTAAATGATGATTATGTTTTTGTGGGGTGATGATTTAAAAAGATGGATGTGTTGTTATAATGACTGTTGAAAGTATGCATAACTCTAATATGATGAAATGAAGTAGAATAAATATGTTTGGATGAATTAAAATGGAATATGGGGTATTTAAGTGGAAGCTAAGAAAATAATTGCCGAATATGATAAGCTTATTCTGAACTATATTTGAGTTGAATCAAGTTAAAAATGCAGTTGGCAAAGATTCATATGTTCTTTTAGATTATAGTGATATGCTAATCTCCATCCATCTGTCATCATCAGCAAAAAACTGACTCTGCTCATTAGTAGATGTCTTTTAATTTATCCCTAATCTGCTCCAGTATTGCCTTATGCATTCTTTTTGTAAATTCTGCTTTATCGTTCTGATTTAAGACATCCAGATAACCCTGTGAAACTAAATTAAAAGCAAAGGGACTTGGAATCACTGTATTAATTGTTTTCATTTCCATTTCTCCCGAATCAATCATATTGATTATTTTCAAAGCATTGTTGATGTCCATATAATCTTCCATGGCTTCCCGTCTTGCTTCTTTTAAAATTGAGAAGTTATCATCCATGTCCTGGACAAATTTCAGGAGTATTTTTCCGCGTACCTGTTGGCGACCAACGGATTTGGATTCTCCTTTATATCGTCTAAGTGTCATCAGTGACCTTCCGGCACAATGTCTGAAACGTGAAGCCAATGTTTCTGTTTTATTCAGGGAATTTGTCAATATTATTTCAAAATTTTCAGGAGTCAATTCTTTAAATGATTCTAAACCTCCAATTGTACCGTCGGAACTCAGATAAAAACCGTTGTCTGAAATTGAAAGGGTTACATTGGTATTGTATCTTTGAGCAACCACATATGCGACTGCACGGGATAGTGCGTCATTTACTTTTCTACCGAATAGGCAGTGGAATATTACGAATTTCCTTCCACCAAATCCTTTGTAGTATTCTATGAGCAAACAGCGATTGGATGGGATTTTTGCATATTTGTACTGCTCAACGAAGTATTCATAAATTGAATTGGCCGCAAAATCATCAACATATAAATAATCATAAATAAACTCCATGATTTCTTCTTTGCTTCGCCGATACTCGAATTTAGCTTCCATAAATGATCTGAACTTCTGTATGTCCATTGCAAGGTCAAAGGATAATGGCAGCTGCTGTGAAAACCATGAAGGTATTGTTGGAGGTCCACTTGCGAGAGTTACGGTGATTGTCATTCCTTTTGCATAATTAAAACGATAGGTTCTTCCTCCCAGAACGAATGTGTCTCCTTTTTTCAGTCGTTCCATAAATGATTCTTCGATTTTTCCAACGGTCTCACCGTCACATTTAACCAGAACTCCAGAGGAATCAGGTATTGTTCCAATATTTGTTGAATAAAGCATTCTGGCCAGTTTTCCTCGTTTTCCGAAGATATTTTTCTCATAATCAATCCAGATTTTTGCATAGACGTAGCGTTCTTCAAGTTCAGGATATTCCCCTGCCATGTAACTTAAGATGTCTTCATAATCATCTCTTGTGAGGTCTTTATAGCAATAGCTCTTTTGGATTATATCATATGCGTAATCAATGTCCCATGGATTTTCAATGCTCATTCCGTAAATGTGCTGTGCCAGAACGTCCAGACAGTTTGTTGGAATTTTGATTTTATCTATCTTTCCCTCTTTTGCATTTTTAAGTAAAACTGAGCATTCAACCAAATCGTCACGATCGGTTACTATGATTCTGCCTCTTGATTTTTCATGCAGTCGATGTCCGCTTCTCCCAATTCTCTGCAATGCTCTTGCAACTGACTTGGGAGAGTTTATTAATACTACTAGATCAATATATCCGATATCAATGCCCAGTTCAAGTGATGTTGATGATACTACTGCACGGAGTTCACCTTTCTTTAATTTATTTTCGGTTTCTAAACGCACGTCCTTTGAAAGTGATGAGTGATGTGCCATTATGTTTGAATCGGTGTAATGCATCGGATACATTTTCTTTAGATTGTACACTACTCTTTCAGTTCCGCTTCTTGTGTTTGTAAATATCAGTGTAGTTTTATTTTCCCATATCAGGTCATCCAGTAAATCATACATTCCAAGCCGGGTGTCTTCCTCATCGGCAAGTATGATGTCACTGACCGGACACATCACTTCTATATCCAGTTCTTTTAAATAGTTTACGTTGACTATTTTACAGTTCCGCTCGACCCCATATTCATAACCTGCTAAAAATCTGGCAACTTCTTCAAGGGGACTTACAGTTGCTGAAAGCCCTATTCTTGTATACTGTCCGATTAAATGCTGAAGCCTTTCCAGGGACAGGCTTAAATGCACTCCTCTTTTATTTTCAGCCAACGAGTGAATTTCATCAATGATGACATATTTCACGTGACTTAATTTTCCCCGGAATTTAGGAGCTACAAGCAGTATTGACAGTGTTTCAGGTGTTGTAATTAGGATATGGGGTGGTTTTTTAAGCATTTTCTGTCTCTGGTATTGTGAGGTGTCTCCGGTTCGCACTGCTTTTCTGATTCCAAGTTTTTTACCTGCAATTTTTTCTATCCTCTTAAGTGGTTCGTCGAGATTTTTTTCAATGTCATTGTCAAGAGATTTCAGGGGGGATATGTAGATGCAGTACACTTTGTCTTCAAGTTTGTCCTTTTCGGCAAGTGAGGTCAGTTCGCTGATGACTGATAGAAATGCTGTCAGTGTTTTACCAGATCCAGTTGGTGAAGAGATGAGAATGTTGTTGTTTTTGTGAATGTCTATGATTGATTTTTTCTGAGCGGGAGTGAAGTCTTCAAACTGTGAGTCAAACCATTGTCTGACCCAGGGATGGAGGGTTTTAAAGATTTGTTTTTTCGTATAGCTTTTTGTCTGCTCTTCAATCATCTGGTTTCATCTCTTGTAAAATAATTCATTTCCTTGTTATAGAGTTTGGATTTCAATTCATATAATTTTGTTGCCATATTTCTGTACAGTCAAAAAATTATATTATGTATTTTTCATCCATTCTATTCATAAATTTTATTATTTTTTCGTATTTGTATATTTTTTAATCAATTAAGTGAATTTTGATTAAAGATTCACATAAAAATAATTAAATAGTTTATTTTCCAAATATTTAAACATAGTCCTAGGACTAAGGTGGTAAAAATGAAAAACTATTTCGATATAAAAGACAAAGTTGCAGTAATTACTGGAGCTTCCTCAGGTCTTGGCTGGCAAATCGCTCAGGCATATGCAAGCCAAGGTGCTAAATTGGCATTATTTGCAAGAAGAGAAGAAAAGACTTCAAGAAAACGTTGCGGAAATCGAAAAAGAATTCGGTACTGAAGTAATGTATGCAGTATGTGACGTAGGTGATTATGACAGCATCACCTCTGCTGTTGCAAAAGTCATGGATGCATACGGAAGAATTGATATTTTAGTTAACGCGGCAGGTATGGGTAACAACAAACCTGTAATGGATCAATCCAATGAAGAATGGGAAAGACACATTCACATTGACTTAAGTGGTGTATACTACATGTGTAAAGCTGTTGGAGAAATCATGATTGAACAGAAATACGGTAAAATCATCAACATCGGTTCAATCCACTCCGGAGTAATCTTCCCTGGTGGCGGAATCAGTGCATACTCCTCAGCTAAAGGTGGTGTAATGAATTTAACCAAAAACTTGGCTGTAGAATGGGCTCCATATAATATTACAGTTAATGCAATAGGTCCTGCTGTATTTGAAACAGAATTAACAGTTGAATCTATTGAAATGGAGGGTTTCATGGATTTAATTAAAGCATATTGTCCTGCAGGTCGTTTAGGTAAACCTGGTGAACTGGATGGTATTGCAATCTATCTGGCATCAGATGCATCCAGCTTCTGTACAGGTCAGTTAATCTGTATTGACGGTGGATGGACAGCTATTTAAATAAGGGAATTTTTTCTCTTATTTATTTTCTTTTTTGGGCATTGTGGGGTAGGTTACTCATAACACCTCAAGTATGCATTCATTAATCAACTCGACCATTATTATATTAACTTCAAATGCATCAAATAACAAAATATCTGATATTTCGATAGCATAAACTTCTCCATCTGATTTACCATAATCTATTCGACCTGTTGGGATTGTATGAAAAATCACATTTGTGTTTAATTTTATATATTTTTAAAAACTAACTATTATCATGTCAAACTTAAATGAAGTTATCAACAATTTATCAAGTGATGATGTAAAAGTTAGAAAAGAGACTGTAGAATCATTAGTGGGAACTAGCGATGAAGAAGCAATTGAACCGTTAATCAAAGCAACCACTGATGAAAATGCGCAGGTCAGATTTAAAGCCGCTGAAATTTTAGGTAGCATGGGTGATGTGGCAGTTGATAAATTAATTGAAGAATTTAAAAATGCAGAAGGTAAGGATAAACGTTTTTTGGCATTTGCCCTTAAGGAAACTGAAGATAAAAAAGTCATCCCGTATTTCGTTGAATCAACAGAAGATGATGACTTTGGAGTTAGAAAAGTTGCAGTACGTGCATTGGGCGAACTTCAGGCTGAAGATGAAATCGATTCAATAGCAAAATGTCTTGAAGATGAGGACTGGGGAGTTAGACTTGCAGCAATTCAGGCATTAGGAGACCTTGCAAGTGTTGATGCAATTAAACTAATTAAAGATGCAAGAAAAACCGAAACTGACAAGGACTTTAAAAAATCCTGTAATAAAGCTATTAAAAAAGCTGAAAAAAGACAAAAAGCAAAGGAATCTGGTGAAACTATTGTAAAAGTAATTCCAATAAGCACAATTAAGGAAATGGAAAAAACTAATCTTCAAAAAGCCATTAAGGAATATGAACGTTATGTTGAAGCAAAACAACCAAAAGATGCGCCTTATAAAAGATTATGTGTTTTATATAGAAAAGAAAACGACTATGACAATGAAGTCAGAGTCATAGAAACTGCAATTGAGGTATTTGCAGACAATGATAAAAAACGGGAATATTTTGAAAAGAGACTGGCTAAACTCAAATAGCTTATTTTTCAATAACCTCATAGAGATCATCCCGTTTATTTTTTAAAATGGGAATCTCTTGCCTTACTTTTTTTATTTCATTCAAGTCAATTTCATGGATTATCAGGTCTTCTTTTTCACTGGCCTGACTTACAACCTCTCCCCAGGGATTTGTTACAATGGAATGGCCGTAACTGTGATAACTTGCATTCATGTTCAGTGCAGGGGCAACCCCAACACAGAAAACCTGATTATCGAGAGCTCTTGAACGAAACAACAACTCCCAATGTGCAGGGCCGGTTGTTATATTGAATGCACCGGGGTAAAAAAGGATTTGCGCGCCTTTTTCAGCCATTATCCTTGCAAATTCGACAAAACGAACATCATAGCATATTCCAATGCCTATTTTTCCGAATTCGGTTTCGGCCAAGGTGAATTCATCACCAGCGGTTAAAACATCTGATTCTTTAAAAGTAATCCTGCCCTTAACATCAATGTCAAAAAGATGCGTTTTCCTGTGTTTTGCTATAATTTGGCCTTTTTTATCAAACAGGTAACTGGTATTGTATATCTTATCGAGTTTTCTTTCGGGAATTGATCCTGCCAGAATATAGGCATCATTATCCTCTGCCAGTTTTGACATCATGTTTAACGTCGGACTCTCATGTTCATCTTCTGCATATTCAATGAATTTGTCATTGGAATAGGGGCAGTTAAACATTTCAGGCAAAATTATAAAATCTGCATCTGCACTGTCTGATATCATTGAACCTGCTTTTTCAAGATTCAACTGCTTATTGTCAACCACATTCATCTGGCAAAGTGCAAGCTTTACTTTTGTCATTTTAAACACTTAAAAATAGAAAAATTAAGTATGATGAATCATACTTAAGCAATATCCGCTGAACTTATAGTGCTTTCAATAGCTTCGGATGTAATGGAGTTCGCGGAGTATCCATTTATTTTAAAGACATATAACTGTCCGTCACTAAACATTGAAACATATCTTGTGTAATCCCCATTTGCATTTTCTAAAATTATATTTGAGGAGTTTCTACCGTCTAAAGTTACTGTTTCAAGAAGTTCAACATAATCACCGTTTTCCTGAGCAAGACTAATTCTTTGTTGATTTATATCTTTTAATGATTGGGCATCAGTAGTGATGTTGTAATATTCCACTGTTGAATTGTTTTCAGTTTCAAAAAATATGGCTCCGGGATGTTCTTCATCAGTTAAATTGATTTTTTTCCAAGTTTTCGGATATTTAAATGCAAAATCGCCGGCACTATATTCAACTAAATCAGTATCTTGAATTATAAGATTTGAATCATTTGAGTTATTGTTATTTAATCCCATAAATACGATTCCGCAAATAATGATTAATGTTATAACAAGTATTATTCCGATAACAAGTTTGTTCTTTTTAATAATACTAACGGTATCCTCGTCATTTGAATTTCTTTCAATTTTTGGGGCTTGTTGGAAAATATCTTCTCTTTTCTGAGTTATATTCTTTGTTTTTGGAAATTTATAACCGCAGTTTCCACAAACAGGAGCACCATCATAACTAGGATTTCCGCATTCAGGACATTTTTTCACAAATCAACCTCCTATTAACATTTACATTTGTTATTTATATTATAAAAATATATTTAATATTGTGATTTAAATGTCAGATGAAAAAACTATTGGTCTTGATGATATTAATTATGTGGTTTATAGAATTGGCGATTGGAAAAATCATTATGAAATCAACCAGATTGGTTTGTCAAATGAGATTCCGGTTACCCGAAATACGGTGAACCATATTATATTTTCTATGGATGAGATTAGAAACACGGAATTTTCTGTGTCAGATAAAAAAGTCAACGGTTTTGTAGCTATTGCATTGCAGTTGAATCCAAAAGTTCAAGAAATGGAACTGGAGGATGTTGTTGATTTGGAAGAGGTGGAATATGAAAATATTTTAGCTGAACTGCACAATCTTGATGTTTTAAGTGATGAGGACAGTATTCCTCTTGAAAGCGATGAATATCTTATTTATAAGCTTGAAAAGGATTGCCACGTTACCACATCCACTCCTGCAAATGAATTTACAGAAAAATATTATCAGAATGAATTGAAAAAAATTGAAGACGCTCTGGATTAGAAGAAATCCAGAGTCACTCTTTTATCTCTTTTAAGCTCACGAGGAGGGTGAACAGATACAAATTCGATGCCTTCCTCTTCAATCATTTCCAGTGCATCGTCCATGATTGATGGTGCAACAAGTATGCCTCTTATCTTTTTCTTTTCAGCTTCACATTCTCTTAAGTAATCATTATCAGTGTTTTCAAGATCCTGAAGGTATCTTCTAAGTTGTTTAACCGCACTCACTCCGGCTTTACGGGCTTTAAGTTCAAGCACCATCAAATTATTGTCATTGTCTTTGCCTAAAATATCAATAAATCCGTGCTCGACACTGTACTCTCTTGTGGTAGGTTTAAAACCTTCTTCGATTAAATGGGGCTTTTCCATTATCATGTCACTCATGTCCTTTTCATAACCTGCCTGTTCGAGCTCTTCAAAGTCTTCAACATTGGCGTAACTGATAAACTGTATGTGTCTTATTTCAACACTCAGCAGTTCTTTGGGTGTTCTTCTGTGACTTTCAAGGTAGAGGGTATCGTTTTTTATGTATGTTCTGGTTTTGGATTTAGGGGGCTGCCAGTTTACCGGCTCCACTTTTCTTTCCTGATGGATTAAAAATGCCCCATCAGGCTTTATCATTATGATGCGCTCTCCCCAGTTCAGCTCACTTATTGCTCTTCCCTCATAATTTACTTTGCAGCATGCGAAAATCAGTATTGTCGCTTTTTTTCTAAGTGCGTCATGAATCAGGTCATATGCATCTTTGCAGTTTGGTTTTTCTAAAATTTTATATTTCATACAAATTAACATTGTTTAGATTAATTTAAATATTTTGTTTTTAAGATTCAATATTATATAATAGTTTTACAGGAGGAATTATGCATTTACGATGATGAATATTTTGAAGATAAAAAAGAGTATTTTACCATGGATTTTTTTGAATTTGAAAACGGCGAGGTAATAAACGATACAGTCGTTGAATATATGACATTCGGAACTCCAAAATATGATGAATATGGTGTTATAAATAATGTGATAATTTACTGTGCAGGGTCTCTTGGAACATTTGCCGGCATAAATAAGATTTTGCCGATGACAGAAAAAGGCGATGCATTTGACGCTGATAAGTATTTTTTCATCAGCATGTCAGCTTTGGGATCTCCAGGCACATGTTCTCCCTCAGTAACTGATTTGAAAAATAAATTCCCTAAATATTCACTTGTTGATGTTGTGAATTTCCAAAAACAGTTTTTAAAGGAAAAATTTGGAATTAAACATGTTCTGGGAGTGATAGGCAATTCCATGGGTGGTTTTATAGGTTTAACCCAAGCTATTGAGTATCCGGATTTTCAGGATTTTATTGTTTGCGGCGTAAGCAGTTATAAGGTTGCAGGTCATGACCGTATTCTTTCAAAGTTTGTTGATGAGATTATCACTTCTGACCCGGATTATGCAAAAGGTGAAATGAGTTATTCCTTAATCAGAACGTTAAGGCTTGCATGTCTTGCTGAATTTAACTTTGGACTTTCTAAAGAATCCTTAAGGGCAATGTCCAATGAAGAGTTAGATTGTGAGTTTGAAACTTTTGGAAATGAAATGCTTGAAACAGATATTTATGATTTAAAATACTGCAATGAGTCCTGTATGAACTTTGATGTTGAGAGTGATTTGGATAAAATCACTTCCAGAGTTTTAATTATTGCATGTAAACAGGATCCTCATTTTCCCCCTGAACTGGATGGGATACCTATGTTTAAAATGATTAAAAACTCTCAGTTAATTGTTATGGATTCTGATTTGGGGCATTTATGTTTCAATGAACTTGAAACAATCTCAGGGGAATTAAAAAAGTTCATGGATGATTTAAATGATTGTTAACATTTCGGATTATGGTGATGGGGATAATGGGAAATTCATCGAGTACTCAGTTTCCGGATTATCTGTAAGTCAGATGGAGTTTTTAAATAGAAATCTGGATGAAAAAACTGTTATTAATGGAGAATTGCTGATTGTGATTGTTTCTTTTGATGATGAACTTTATCCTCTTCAGAGTGATGCTGCACAAATCAGACAGGATGATTTCATTGCCCGTGAGGAAATTGAGATGAACGTTTTTCTTTCAAGCTTTTTGGAAGATATGTAATGCATCTCAAAAATTTTAAAGAAATTTTAAATTTAATCAATATTTATTGTACAGTTAATTAATTTTAAATAATATTATTTACTAATTTTAATATGGGCTGGTGACATGAATAGACTGGAATTTCAGGAAGGATATGGTACTTACATGAGGGATGAGTTTGAATTTGAATACGGGCGTGTCCTGGAAAATGTTCGGGTTGAATATTCTTTGAGGGGTAATCCGAAATATGATGAAAAAGGCAATATCACCAATGCCGTTGTTTATTGCCATAACTTCAATGGTAATTGCTTTTCAGTTGGTAATCTATTTGAACTGAATAAAAGAGGGGCAGTTTTCGATAAGGAGGATTATTTCATTATCTCAATCACTTCCCTTGGGGTTCCCGAATCATGTGCTCCATCAACTACAGGATTGAAACATAATTTTCCAAAATACTCAATCAAAGACTGTGTGAATTTTAAAAGGCAATTCCTAAAAGAACGACTGGGTATTGAAAAGATAAATGGTATTGGCGGTCGTCGACTTGGAGGATATGAAGTATATACATGGGCATGCGAATATCCGGATGAAATGGATTTTATTATCGTAAATTCCAGTTCCTATAGGACAAATGGATATAGGTATGTCATTTCAAAATGTCTGGACAGTATAATAGAGTCATCAGATGATTTTTATAATGAATTGTATGGTGAATCCATATCCAGAAGCATGGTTTCTCTTAACCGGTTACTGTACTCCAATTACATTTCAAAAAAGATTTTTCAGGAAATGTCCAATGATGAAATCGATGTGTTGATGGATGATTTCGTTGACGAAAGAATGTTCAATGACATATATGATTTCAAATTCAGAAATGATGCAATTCTCGACTATAATCTGGAAGATAAACTGGCCAATATCATGGCAAAAACACTTATATTCTCATCAACTGATAATATTTATTATTCTCCTGAATTTGACACTATACCTTTAAAAAATTAATATCCAATTCAGAAATAATTTTATATGAATCAACAATGGATTTTACCGGATTTGAAGATTATTCCAGATTTGAAGAGGATTTGAAATTATTCATGAATCAGTTTAAATAAAATAAAAACAAAAATTAATGGTAAGGAGGTTTTATTATTCTACCAATTAAAAATGATTGTTATACAATGGATTCATTTGAATTTGAATACGGCAGAGTCCTTGATGACATTAAAGTTCAATATTCCACATTGGGCAATCCTAAATTCGATGATGAAGGATTTATTACAAATGCAGTATTGTATTTTTCCACCTTCAAGGGAATATACTCCTTTTTAAGAGAATCTCATGATTATATTATAAATAATAGTGACTTATTGGATGAATTCTATTTTATCATAATTCACTCATTGGGAACTCCAGATTCCTGTTCTCCCTCAACCACGGGTTTAAATTATAATTTCCCTAAATATACATCTATTGATGCAGTTAACTTCAAACGACAGTTTCTGGCAGAAAAATTCAAAATTAAAAAGATATTGGGACTGGTTGGTGAAGGCATAGGGGGATATCAGATTTTAACTTGGGCATGCGAGTATCCCGACGAAATGGAGTTTATTTTGTGTATAAATACGGCCGCTAAAGTTTCAGGTTACAGATTTATTCTTGCAAAAACCCTCGAAAACATCATAGATTCGGTTGAAGATTATTATTCGGACGGATACAGTGTTTCAAAAACAAAATGTATAATTGCAATCAATTCATTGTTGTTCGCCCATTCCGCTTCCAAAAGAGCATTTGATAATTTAAGCAATGATGAAATTGAAGCTATATTTGAGGATTTTAATGAAAGGTGTTTTTTCTGGGATATTTATGATTTCAAATTCAGAAACGACTGTGACATGGAATTTGATGTTGTAGATAAATTATGTGATATAAAAGCCAAATCCCTATTTGTCGGAACAAATAATAATTATTTCTGTTCCGAATTTGACATATTGCCGTTCAAAGAGTTAGTTAAAGATTCAGTTGTCATAATTGCGGATGATGAAAAAGAGGATTATTATTTTAAAGAAAAGGATTATGCTTCTATTGGTATTCAGGTAATTGATTTTTTAAATCAGTTTATAAAATAAAAAAAAGTTAAAAGCTAGTTTTAACTAGCATTCAACATATGTTCAACAGCTTTTAGGGATTTATCCGCAACTCCTTTAGGTAATGTTACTTTGGGAGCTTCATTAACAAGTGAGTCCCTGATTTTTTCAAGAGTATGCAGTTTCATTGTTTCACAGATTGCACCTTCAAGCAAGGGATATAATTTTTTACCCGGAACCTCCGCACGGATTCTTGTAATCATGTCAATTTCAGTTCCGATAACAAATTCTTCCCGGTCACTTTGAGCAATGTGTCTTAACATTCCTCCAGTTGACATTACCTCATCACATGCATGCTGAACTTCAATTTTACATTCTGGATGGCAGATTATCTCGGCATTAGGATATTCTTTTCTTTTAAGTTCAACGTCCTCAACATGGAACAGTCTGTGAACGTAGCAGTGACCGTCACGTGGAACTGGAATAATTTCCTTGCCTATTTTCTCGCTAACATGAGTTCCCAGATTTTTATCCGGACCGAACAGTATCTTGTCATGAGGCAGACTTTCGGCAATTTTAACGGCATTTGCAGATGTACATAATGTATCGGCATGCTGTTTTGCTTCGGCAATACTGTTTACATAAAGGATAACTCCGGCATCAGGATGTTCTTCCTTTGCTTTCAGCAGTTCCTCTTCCGGAAGCATATGAGCCATGGGGCATTCCGCTTCAAGTGTGGGGATGATGATTTTTTTATCAGGATTTAGGATAAATGCGGTTTCTGCCATAAAGTCCACACCACAGAATATTACCAAATCCTTATCATCAATCTCGGAAGCCTTAATGCATAACTCAAGGGAATCTCCTAAAAAATCTGCAATTTCTTGAACTTCCTTTGGCTGGTAGTTGTGTGCAAGTATTATTGCATTTTTTTCTTCTTTTAATTTTAAAATTTCGTCTTGAAGTGAATCTGTCATAATTTCACCGATTTTCAACATATTTTCTTATTTCATTTGTAATTATTAACTTATATTTATCTTTATAGTTTAAGTCTTTTACCCAAAATGACACTTTGACTTTACTTTCTTCAAATGTTATCTCCTTTGCATAGACATTTGGTTTGGGTTCCTTTAAAATCTCGTCATATTCTGAAATTTTTCGGGTGATATGTCTTTTGAACTCTTCAATATCAATATCAAGTGCCAGTCCGGTTTGTATGTCAACCCTATATTTTTCCGGAGATTTGTATTCCAAATAGGGATAATTTGTCAATGTGGAATTTGGGATATGGTCTTTGATTCCATTGTCATCAACAATAATTGTTGATCTGAGGCTGATTCTTTCGACAATTCCTTTTTTATTGTTGATTTCAATGGTATCTCCAACTTTTATGCTTTTACCTATTATCAGTACTATTCCTGAAAATAAATTGGAAATAATATCTTTGGCAGCGAAACTCACTGCAATACCTACAATTCCAAGACTCAACAGTGTTCCGGTTAAATTAATCCCGAAAAACTGTAAAATAATCATCAGGGATATGAAATAAATTATATAATTGATAAGGTCTCTGATGAGATAAACTACTGTCATGTCCTTTTTGAATCTTTTTATTTTATTCATTAGAAAGGCAACGAGTCTTGTAAGCAGTGAAGTTGCAAGAATAATGGCTAAAATATAAATTAAAGTCACTGGTGGATTGTCAATATTTTCTATAATCATGATTTTGCCCTAACTGTTATTTCCATGTAATCTTCGGCCAGCTGAGTGTTTTCAAAGGTCTGTATTGCCTCATTCAGCATAATCTGTGCATATTCCTCTCCATATCTTGTGCTTATGTGGGTTATTATTAGTTTGGCACTGTTTGATTCACGGGCAACATAAGCAGCATCTCTGGCAGTGGAATGACCGTAATCCAGTGCATTTTGTGCCTGTTTTTCTATGAAAGTTGATTCATGAATAAGAATGGTGCTGTCTTTAGCAAACATAATCATCTCTTCACAGGGACGGGTGTCTCCTGAATAGGTTATCTTATTACCCTTTCGGGGAGGGCCAAGAACCTGTTCGGGTTTTATTATTTCACCGTCAATTTCGACTTCTTCACCGTTATGTAGTTTTCCAAATGCCGGACCTACTGGAACTCCTAATTCAATGGCCTTTTCACGTAAAAATCTTGGTTTTTTCTTCTCTTCAATAGAATAAGCCAGTGAAGGCACGTTATGCCGGGCCTGTTGGCATCTGATTATATATTCATCTGTTTCTTCAACAATTCCGGAGTCTATTTCAATAAATTCAACTTCAAATTCAATTGAACAATAACCTAAATTATAAATAGCTTCCTTTAAATTGTCCAATCCTTTGGGTCCGTAAATTGTCAATTTACTTTCTCTTCCGTTCAGACTCAGTGACTGCAGAAGGCCGGGAATGCCCAGGATATGGTCTCCATGATAATGTGTGATGAATATTTTTGATATTTTCATGGGGCTTATATTGGTAAAGAGCAACTGCTTTTGTGTTCCTTCACCACAATCAAATAAAAACACATTTCCAAATGCTTTAATTGCAATTGAAGGTTGATTCCTTTCTTTTGAATGAACTGCAGATGAAGTTCCTAAAAATGTTATTTCCATAATGTAATCACTTTTATATTTATAGTGTTTAAATATATATTATAATTAATTATTAAATGTTAGGTGATTTTTTTTGGACAAGATTATTGAATATATGCTGGCTGAAGATGAAGGATTCGGTGACATTACATCCAATGCAGTAGTTGAAAAGAATAAAATTGTAAATGCTGCTATTATATCCAAGGACGAAGGAATTTTAGCAGGTATTGATATTATTCGTGAGTTATTTGAAGAATATAGTGTTGAAGTCACCATGTGTTTAAGGGAAGGAGTTGAAATTTCTAAAAATGAGTTGTTAATATCCTTCTGGGGTGATGCAAGAACAATACTTCTTCTTGAAAGAACCGCACTGAATATGCTCATGCGAATGAGTGGAGTTGCCACTGCGGCAAATGAATATGTTGGACTGGTTAAGGATTATGATGTAAGAATAGCAGGAACCCGTAAAACTTCACCAGGATTTGCAAAATTAGATAAATATGCTTTAAATATTGGTGGAGCGGACACTCACCGCTTTTGTCTAGATGATATGGTATTAATCAAGGACAATCACATTGCAATCTGCGGAACTCCAATAGACGCCCTTTTAAAAGCCAGAAAACATACCAGTTTTTCCAAAAAAATCGAAATAGAGGTGGAAACTCTAGAGGATGCAGTTGAATGTGTTAAAAACAATGCAGACATTGTCATGCTTGACAACATGTCCGGCAACGAAGTAAAAGAGGTCATTGACGAGTTAAATTATTTGGGTATTCGTCAAAATTCACTGATAGAAGTTTCAGGTGGAATTACAAAGGACAATATCCGTGACTATGTTGATTATGGGGTGGATATAATCTCAATTGGAGCATTAACACACTCCTCCCGAAGTCTCAATTTCAGTTTGAAAATAGAATAGATTATCACAGCCTCAGTGATAATTTTTCCTTCAACTCTTCATTGCTCATTTCAGTTATGAAGGTTTCGTCATTGCTTATGGCCTTTTCAGCCAGATTCAATTTACTTTTGCTCATCTCATCAATTATCTCTTCAAGGGTTCCTTTGGTAATGAATCTGTATACCATCACATCGCTTTTTTGACCTATTCTGTGAACACGGTCTGTTGCCTGATTTTCAATGGCAGGATTCCACCACAAATCATAATGGATAACATTCTGGGCAGCCGTAAGGTTCAGTCCCACACCTCCGGTTTTAAGTGTGGCAACTAAAATTTTACACTCCCTCTCGTTCTGGAATTTGAAAATTACTTCGTTTCGTTTCTGCTGTGTGAGTGAGCCGTGAAGGAAGAGAACTTCTGTTTTTAACTTTTCGAAAACCAGTTTCTGTATAATCTCACCCATCTGAGCATATTGGGTGAAAATTATAACTTTCTCATCCATATCAAGGATATTTTCCAGAATCGTAATCAGCAACTCCATTTTACCTGATTCTGAAATCTTAGGATTGTCCGAACGCAAAAACTGTGCCGGATGGTTACATGCCTGTTTCAGTCCAGTGATAATGTTTAAAATAACTCCTCTTCTTTCAATTCCGGTTTTACCTTCAAGATCCTCGAAAATCCCATCCATAATTGCATTGTATAATTTAATCTGTTTATTGGTCATGCTGCAGTAGATGTCATTGACTATTTTGTCCGGAAGTTCATCTTTAATGTTGTCATCGGTTTTAAGACGCCGTAGGATAAACGGACGTGTTATTGTTTTAAATTTTTCCAGAGTTTTCGTCTCTTCCAGTCTTTCAATCCGCATAATGTAATCTGCTTTAAAATTATCAAGGCTTGACAGATATCCCTTATTTATAAAGTCAAATATTGACCAGTAGTCCGTTAACTTGTTTTCAATTGGAGTACCGGTTATGGCAATTTTTGTTTTCGCTTTTATGCTTTTGATTGCCTTTGTTTGCTGAGTGTTCGGATTTTTAATATTTTGAGCCTCATCAATAACGCAAATGAACCATGTTCTATCCATAAACAAATCTAAATCAAGTCTGATGACACCATATGAGGTTAATATGAGGTCATAGTCTTCAAAGGGGAATGTCCTGTTGGATCCATGGTAAATGTAATATGTCAATTCGGGTGTGAATTTTTTAATTTCATTTTCCCAGTTGGATATCAGTGTCGGAGGGACGATAATCAATGACGGTTCGATGTCAAGGAGGTTATTTTCCTTAAAATAAAGAATTGCACATAATGCCTGCACAGTTTTTCCAAGACCCATATCGTCAGCCAGAATACATCCGAAATTATATCTTATATTTTCAACCAGCCAGGAATAACCGATTTTCTGATAGGCTCTGAGCTTGCCCGTAAACGATTCCGGTGCGTCATATGCCTGGGTCTTGCAGGTCATCTCTTTGAATTTTTTAAAGTCATTCGGATTTTTAAATTGTTTTTTAATTAGTCTTTCAGATTCCTTATCCATATTTTTCTTTCCTAAATTAATACAATTATACTATTTCTTAATGGAGGGTTATGAATATAACTGAAATCTTTTTAATTTTCAGGACGGAATTACTAAAAAAACAAACTTTTAATATATTATTAAAAATAAAATATTATAAAGATAGTAAATTTTTATATTTTTATTACAATGGTGATCGAATGGTAAAAATAGCTAAGTTGGCTTTAGAAGATGGAACTGTTTTAAAAGGTGATGCATTTGGATATGAAACCACTAAATTAGGAGAACTTGTTTTTTCTACTGGTATGGGTGGTTACACTGAATCATTAACAGACCCGTCTTTTAAAGGAGAAATATTAATGTCTACTTATCCCCTTGAAGGTAATCATGGGGTGAGTGAAAAGTGGTATCAGTCTGATAAGGTTCAGGTTGAAGGATTTGTTTGTCGTGAGGTCTGTCATGAACTTTCCAATTTCGGACCTCAGAAAACATTGGATGAATTTTTAAAGGAGTTTGAAACTCCCGGAATAAGCGGAATAGACACTCGTGATTTGACACTTAAAATCAGAGAAAGAGGTTCACTTAAAGCAGCTGTTTCAACTGAAGACATTTCAGATGATAAACTCCTTGAAATGGCATGTTCACAGCCAAGCATTGAGGACAGAGATGTTGTTCCTCTTGTATCTACAAAGGAAATCAAGGAATTTAATTGTGATGCAGATACAAGAGTTGCCTTAATCGACTGCGGTGTTAAAAGAAATATTCTCAACTCATTTTTAGAAAGGGACATTGGAGTTATTTTATTCCCATATGATACTGATTATAAAACTGTTATGGATTACTCTCCTTCCGGATTAATGATTACATCCGGACCTGGAAACCCTGACAGAGTATCTGAAACCATTGAGACAATGAAAAAGTTATCAAACAGACTGCCGATATTCGGAATCTGTATGGGTCAGCAGCTGATTGCAAAATCATTCGGTGCAAGGTCATATAAAATGAAATTTGGGCACAGAGGTGAAAACCAGCCGGTTAAAGACCTTAACACCGGAAAAGTATTTATCACATCTCAAAACCATGGTTTTACAATCGACAAGGAATCTTTAAAGGAAACCGATTTGGTGTTAACCCAAATTAACCTCAACGACGGTACTCCTGAGGGTATATCTCATAAGGAATTGCCTCTGCACTGTATACAGTACCATCCCGAAGCAGGACCGGGTCCAAATGATACAAGACATATTTTTGACGAATTTAAACAAATGATGGATGATTATTAATAAAAAGGGGATTACAATATGCCAGTTGATAAAGATATTAAAAAAGTATTAATTATTGGTTCTGGACCTATTCAAATCGGACAGGCTGCGGAGTTCGATTATTCCGGTTCACAAGCATGTAAGTCACTAAGGGAGGAAGGTATTGAAACAGTACTTGTTAACAGTAATCCTGCTACAATTCAAACTGATTTAGGAATGGCAGATACCGTGTATACCGAACCGTTAACTCCAGAAGTTGTTGCAAAAATAATAAAAGAGGAAGAAATTGACGCTATTTTACCGACCATGGGTGGACAGACCGGACTGAATATTGCAACAGGACTTGGAGATTTGGGATTGCTTGAAGGAATTAAAGTCATAGGATCTGATGTTCAAACAATCAAAGACGTTGAAGACCGTGATTTATTCGCAAACCTCATGGAAGAAATTGGTGAGGAAATTCCAAAATGTCATGCTGTTGAAAGCGTTGACGATGCCCTCAAGGCAGTTGAAGACATCGGTTATCCGGTAATCGTCAGACCGGCCTTCACACTCGGAGGAACCGGAGGGGGAATCGCTCACAACGAAGAGGAATTGATTGAAATAGCTACTCATGGACTCGACATGAGTTTCATCAACCAGGTTCTCATTGACGAATCAGTTCTCGGATGGAAGGAAATAGAATTCGAAGTAATGAGGGATAAGGAAGATACCTGCATCATTGTATGTACAATGGAAAACATAGATCCGATGGGCATTCACACAGGAGACAGTGTTGTAGTTGCTCCTATTCAGTGTCTTTGTGATGAAACCATTCAAAAAATGCGTGATGCATCAATAAAGATTATCAGGG
>CACYBU010000251.1 GCA_902772665.1 uncultured Methanobrevibacter sp.
GAAATTTATCAGCCAAACAGGTATCAGCTTGAAATTGAAGGTGATTACACCGAACTGAAATCTGCTATTGTTGATGATCCACATTCCAATCTGCAAAGACGTATCTATGATGCTATCTTTAGAATATTGCCTGAAGGTTTTAAGAACATTAAAGACTTGTCCACTGAAGATATTGTAACTGTTGTGGCTACTGATGAGTTAATTAAGGATGAATGGATTGACAAAGCTCATGAGTATATTGACGAATTGAACAGAGGTTTGTAGAAAACTTTATATATTTGTTCGTATCAATACAAATTAACAGGAGTTATATTTAAGGAGTAGTGATATTATGAATGAACACAACGGTTCAAGATTCGCACATATAACTAAAGCACACCCATGCTTCAATGAGAAAATGCATGATAAAGTTGGAAGAGCGCATGTACCAGTTGCACCAAAATGCAATATCTTTTGTAACTTTTGTACAAGGGATATTAACAATGAAGAGGATAGGCCGGGTGTTGCAGGATGCATCATGAAACCTGATGATGCAATTGCTCACATTAATGATGTCACTGCTGATGGTCCTATTTCTGTTGTTGGTGTTGCTGGACCTGGAGATTCACTTGCAAATGAGGAAACATTCGAATTTTTCGAAAAACTTGCTACTGAACAACCGGATTTAATTAAATGTATGAGTACAAATGGTCTGTTGCTTCCAAAATATGCAGACAGACTTGCAGAACTTGGAGTGAACTCAGTAACTGTAACAATCAATGCAATAGATCCTGACATTGCCGTAGACATTTATTCTTTCATTAAATATGAAGGTAAAATCTATAAAGGTTATGAAGCTGTTGAAATTTTAATCAAAAACCAGCTGGAAGGTGTTGAAAAAGCGGCGGCTAATGGTATTGTTGTTAAGGTAAATTCAGTATTGATACCTGGTTTAAACGATGAGCATATTGTTGATATAGCTAGGGAAGTTAAAAAAAGAGGTGCTTCTTTAATGAACATATTGCCTTTAATTCCTTTGGCTAAAATGAAACATTACTCTCGCCCTGACTGTTCCATGATGGAAAAAGTCAGGGAGGAAGTTGAAGAGATAATACCGGTATTTAGGGCATGTACTCAATGCAGGGCAGATGCTTATGGTATACCAGGTAAAAAAAGCGAAGATCACCATTTAGGAATGACTCCACAAAGTCATTACTAAATCTTCCCTATTTTTTTGAGACATAAATTAAAGTCCTGATTATTGGTTGTTTGTTTTTATTGTTTAACTTATTATTTGAAATAAGTGTATTATAGCTTAAAATATTTAATATTGCTTATACTATTTTTGATTTTAATTAATGTTATTTTAATTTTGACATGTCTGATATTGGATATCCAGATGCTTAAATTATTTGTTTTGAATCAAAACAACTGTTTGGTACTGATAGTAATATTAATTATAGATGAAAAAGATAATTATTATCAAATTGATTTGTTAGGAGAAAAAATACAATGGTAGAAACTTATGTTTTTGGACATAAAAGTCCGGATAGTGATACTATAACATCAAGTATTGTTATGGCTTATTTGGAAAATGAAATGGGAAATAGTGAAGCTAAAGCTTACAGATTAGGCAATATTAATAAGGAAACAGAATTTATTCTAAATTATTTGGGCATTGACGCACCTGAACTTCTTGAAAGCATTGAAGATGGTGCCGATGTGATATTGGTTGACCATAACTCCCCTGCCGAATCTATTGATAATTTGGAAAATGCAAATATTTTAAAAGTTGTTGACCATCATAAATTAGTATTGGAAACTTCTTATCCTTTATTTTTAAGATTTGAACCAGTAGGATGTACTGAAACTATTTTATGTAAATTATATGAAGAAAATGGTGTTGAAATAACAAAAGAAATTGCCACATTAATGCTGTCAGCGATTATTTCAGATACTTTGCTTTTAAAATCACCGACCACAACTGAAGACGATAAGGTGGCGGTCAAAAAACTTTCACAAATCGCTGAAGTTGATGCTGAAGAGTATGGTTTGGAAATGCTAAAAGCAGGAACTGATTTAAGCAGTTTTTCAATTGAAGAGATTTTATCTTTAGATGCAAAACAGATTGATTTTAAGGATGTTAAATCAATTGTAAATCAGGTTAATACTGCTGATATTTCAGAAGTTATGGTGATGAAAGATGAACTGGAAGATGGTATGAACAAAATTATTGAAGAGGAAGGACTTGATTTATTCATGCTTTTAATCACTGATATTGTAAACAGTAACTCTCAGGTCATTGCGTTAGGTAATTCTGCAGGTTTGGTTGAAAAGGCTTATAATGTAATACTAAAAGATAATACTGTATTACTTGAGGGTGTTGTTTCACGTAAGAAACAGGTAGTGCCTATCATGACTGAAAATGCATAATTATTTTTTTGTCATACCTAAACAATACCTTTTTTTTAAGGTTTTTCATAAATATTTATAAATGATAATTGAAAAAGTATTATGTAGATGTATTATAATACATCTCTAATCAATCCATTTTTGGATATTAAATTAGACGGGAAGCATAATTATAAATACTCTATGCATTTTTGCATAACTAAAATTAGGAACTAACATTTAATTATGCTTTTCATATTTTTTACTATTTTTTAAAATAATTGGGTGTTAAAATGAAAACACTTGAATGGGAAGATAATAAATTAAAACTTATCGATCAAAGAAAACTTCCTGATGAATTAACTTATGTTTACTGTGATAATTATCAGGAAGCCATCGTTGCAATTAAAAACATGACTGTACGTGGTGCTCCGGCAATTGGTGTGTCAGCAGCTTTTGCAATGGCTCTTGCTGATAAAGAAGGTGTTGATTTAAAAAAAGCAGCAAATGAAATAAAAGCCGCAAGACCGACAGCAGTAAATTTGTTCTGGGCAGTTGACAGGGTTTTGAATAGTGACAATGTACTTGATGAAGCACTTAAAATGTATGAAGAGGACATGGCAACAAACAGGGCTATCGGAAAATATGGTGCTGAAATAATTAATGATGGAGATACCGTACTGACTCACTGTAATGCGGGAGCACTGGCATGTGTTGATTATGGAACTGCACTTGGAGTATTTAGAGCAGCACGGGATGTCGGAAAAAACATCAACGTAATATGTGATGAAACTCGCCCAAGGGGACAGGGTGCAAGTTTAAGTGTCTGGGAAATGCAGCAGGAGAATATTCCTGTCAAATTAATTCCTGATGTAGCTTCAGGATATTTGATGTCACAGGGTATGATAGATAAAGTTGTCATTGGAGCAGACAGAATCGCAAAAGGAGGTGTTGTAAACAAGGTCGGATCATTCATGGTGGCGCTTGCTGCAAAACACCATGACATCCCATTTTATGTGGCAGCACCATATTCAACTTTTGACAATGAAATATCAATTTATGACACTGTCATTGAAGAAAGAGATGGTGATGAAGTCAGATATTATGGTGGATCAAGAATCTGTCCTGAAGGAACTGAAGTTATAAACCCTGCATTTGACATAACTCCAAAAGAATTAATAACGGGTATCATCACTGAAAAGGGGATTATTAATCCAATTTAATCTTTTTAATTTTGATAGCCTACTCGGAGGTTATCAATAAGGCTAAAAGTCCAAATCTCGATGGATTTTTCACAAGTGGTTCAATCAGTTGAGGTTCAAATCTATAAAATATTTAAACAATTAAATTTAAATTATTAAATAACATTCATGAGAATTTCTACAGCAATACTAATCAACTTTTTGGTTATCATTTACAATTTTTTGTAATACTTAGAGATTTGAAAGGGTAGTTAAATTTAAGGTGAGGAGTTAAATATGGAAATTAAAAGTGCTAAAGGAAAGGAGTATCCTCCTTTGATTAAAGATTTGGTAAAGGAATTATTGAAAGATGATTTTGTACATTTTAAAATATTATGTGCTAATGAAGTTCATCATTTCAATAAAAAAGATGATTCCATTATTGAATTTGCCGAAACTTATGTTAAAGAGACCAGGGACAACGGAGACATGTTATATATTGCTTATCCGGACATTTTCAGAGTGAAATTATATAGGGATATGGAGCAATATATTGAGGATGAAAAGAAATTCAACGCATTTAATGATGATGATTTATGGACAGGCAATAGAATTCAGTTTTAAGTATTAATCTTTTGATTAATAATTCTTTTTTATCATTTTTTGATTACTTTTGCATCTATTGCCACATGCCATTCGCCAGGAGATGTTGATTTTACCCTTCGTGTGTTTATTATTTCTATTTCTTTTCCAACATTATTGGCAGCATTTGTTAAACGTTTTATTCCTGTTTCATATGAGTCAGAAAACTCATAATAATTGATTATTCCGCCATCTTCAATTAAATTAAAACTAACGTCAAGGAAAGTATAGGCAAGGCCGGGAAGGTTCATAATTATTCTATCAAACTTTGTTTTAAATGATTTACTTACTTCACGAACATCCCCGCAATAAGTTTTGATACTGCCTTTCAGTTTATTCCGTCTGATATTTTCATCCAGATATTTAATTGCAGATTCATTAATGTCGACTGCTGCAATTTTGACATTTTTATTCCTTGCTATAATAATCGGAAACGGTCCAATTCCACAAAACATATCAAGGATATTTTCACAGTCTTTCACACTTTCCATCACTCTTTTTCTTTCAGTTGCAAGTCGGGGTGAGAAGTAGACTTCACGAACATCCAGTTTCAAACGGGTTCCATGTTCCTTGTGGACAGTAACAGAATCATCAGTTCCCGATAGAAACTCCAAATCACGCACTCTTGTTGTTCCTTTAATTGCGCTTTTTTTCATATAAATTGCTTTTCTTTTTGTAAATTTAAAGGCTGCATCTCCAATCAGTTGTTTTTTGTCCAGCAGTTCATCGGGAATTTCTAAAATTACAATGTCTCCGATAGTGTCAAATGAGGTTCTTAAGTTATCAATTTCTTCATGGGTCAATTCATCTTCAAGCAATTCGGAAAAATTATGAGGCACCTTTTTCATCGGATCCAAATCGATGTCTACAATAGTGTAATCGTCAATGTCTTCATTTATAGGAATATATCCGTATTCGGCATCGGTTTTTATTCTGTATTCCATATTCATTAATCCGTTTTCCATTAATTTTATGCGGGTATCATTTGTCTGTTTTAACGCAACTTTTACACATTTCATAAAATTTATTATGTTTAAATTATTATATAATCTATTATGTTTTATTTAGTGGGTTTAGGATTATTTGATGAGAAAGACATTTCTATTAAAGGATTGGAATGTTTAAAGAATGTTGATAAAATTTATGCTGAATTTTTCACATCTCGATTATTTGGTTCAAGTTTCAAAGCCATTGAAGAGCTTATAGGTCAAAAAATTGAAGTATTAATCAGAAGTGAAGTCGAAGAGGAACATAAATTCATTGAAGAGGCAAAAACCTCAGATGTTGCATTAATTACAGGGGGAGATCCTTTAATTGCAACCACTCACAGTGATTTTTTAGTTCAATGCTCTAAAAAAAGAATTGATTATGAAGTCATTCACGGATCTTCAATTTTATCTTCAGCTCCGGCCATTTCCGGACTTCAGGGTTATAAATTTGGAAAAGTCACCACTATTCCTTTTCCGGATTATAATTTTTATCCGAAATCTCCCTATGAAGCTATTGAGGAGAATCTTAAAATGGATTTACATACTCTTGTCTTACTTGATATTCAGGCACATAAAGACCGCTATATGACTGTTAATGAAGGTTTAAAGTATCTGATGAGTATTCATGATAATCTGGAAAGGGAAGGATTGATAACACAAGATACTTTGGCTATGGGTATTGCACGTGTTGGGTCAAAGGATGTTGTTATAAAGGCAGGCAGAATCTCTGAGTTAATTGATTTTAATTTTGGAGGACCTCTTCACTGTATTGTGATTCCGTCAAAGCTCCATATAGTTGAAGCGGAATATCTGGTGGAAATTGCCGGTGCGGATTCTGAAATTCTTGATGATGTTTAGTTTTAAAGTTAACCGGAAGTAGAATGTATCTGCTTGCGGAACATCTTGGAAATTTAGGATATTTTGGCTGATGTTTCTTTATATGAAATTTAGTTCATATCGTTTTTTGCATATATTTAGAATAATTCTTTAATTTTTTATTATATTTTTCATAATGCACTGTTTTTTTTTCACTGATTTGTTTACCATTTTTTTGAAATTTTGTCAAAAAATCATAAAATTCATATTAATATATAAGTTTTTCAGTGATTTGAATAAACTAATTTTTATATAAATTTTCATTATATTATCAATTCAAGAATTAAATGTTTTTTAAAATAGATTAAAAAAATAAAAGGGGGGAAAGTGGAAGTAATAAGATATTTACTTCCTTTAATATATTTTTCCAAATATTTTTGGAGATTATAAAATGATTAAGGTTCATTATAAGAAATGAATTTTAATTCATATCGTTTATTAATTATGTTTTAATGTTATATAAATGTTTTCATATATTCGTCTGTCTGCCATCTCAAAAATTGTTAAATTTATATGTGTCTTAATTCAAAATTAATCTGATGAACGATGAAACCTCATTGGATAATTTGGAAAAAAGAAACAATGCATTAAAATCTCAACTGATTCATGAACAATTAAAGCACGGATATTATTCCTCACAATATTTTAAACGGTATAGTTTAACTGTTTTAAATGAATATAAAACGCACCGGTCATTTTTCAAAGCAGCTTCAATCATCAAAATACCTCTTTGGGAGATTATGACATGGTATATTCAGGGTCAGAGGGGAAATCCCAAATTCAGAAACTTTTACTTGGCTGTTGAAGATATAAACAGACAAAATCCTAAAGATAATGTGGCTGAAAATGTTATTTCCAATGTAAAAAACGATTTTAAACCTGACGAGGAATATATCATCTCCAAATATGGTGACGGCTGGAGCTACAAAACATATATTGATGGTGAAAAAATATTCATAATTTCTAATGAATTAGAAACATTAAAAATGAAAGTTAAAAATAAACACCTGCCGTTGGACTAATTCTAATCAGTTGGAAAGTTATCTCTACCGGGATTTCATCAGGATTTTTGATTAAAATATATGAAAAGTAAACCATTGAATCCGTTGAATGTAAGTTATGATGAGGTTTTTTTTTAATTTGGATGCAGACAAAGACTTCTACATTAGTTCATGTGGAATAACATACAATTATTAATATTGTTTCCTTCCTCTAAATTTATCAATTCATATTAATATTATTTTTTTCTTGTTAAAATGATTGCAAACAAGACTACTACATTTATAAACTAGTATGTACAATTTATTTGTATGACTCAAAACAGACGTGTTACAATTAGCATCAATAATGACGTTGACTTGAATTTTAGAAAAATTGCCTCAAATAAACTGTCATTTAAAACAGGATGGTACTCTAAGGCAATAGAGGAAGCGATGTTATTATGGATGGAAAAGGAAGGCTATTAATAAAATTTTATTTCTTTCTTTTTTTTTATTTTTTTTGAATCACAGTTTTGAACAATAATTAATATTATTTATGGAATATGATAGTTTTTATCTTCATATTTTATTAAAACCAATCTGTGAGATTTAAAAGGAAATTTTTAAGGATTTTTACAAAATGTATGTCGAAAAGGACATGGGACAGTATTCAAAAAGAAAAATTACAGTTCAGTCCAATTAAATTGACATTACATGGACTAATGAAAAAATATCAATAAATCTGTTGAATAAAAAACTTTCAGTTTACATTCTGCATTTAGCTTCATATTTCTTTTTAAAGTATTGGTGGATGCAATACATTCAGATAAGTTTGCAACATATTTTTGAGTTTTGACTACTCTTTTCATGTCATTTTTTAAAGAGAAATTAGTTTTTCATCAAAAATTATATTTTTAACTAATCCCAAAATTATTTTTAAGATTAAATTCAAATGTTGTACATGGAAGGTGTCAATAATGGAAAATGATGAATTTAGAACAGTTCGGGTGTATACTAAAAAGTATACAAGTAAGGATAAAGGCGGGAATTCCATTGAAAAGGAATCTCAACAAAAACAGGTTAGTCTTAAAAAAGAAGATCCTTTTGAAGATGATGAATTGGTAAAAGTACTGACTCAGGAGGAATATGAAAATTTGGTTAACAATCAGATTTCTGATGAGAAATTGGATGAATATGACCAGATTATCAAAGAAAAAGATGAAGAAATTGCCACTTTAAAAAGTCAGGTTAACACCCTTAAGGCTTCATTTTTCGATAATGTCGATTCTCTTCAGGATGAATTGGGATATAAGGATGAATTAATAAAAGCCAAGGATGAGATTAACGAGTTGAATAAAGAAAACAAAAAAATCAACGATGAAAGAGTGGCTATCTTTAAAGAACTTGACTATAAAAATAAAATGATTTTGGCTTATAATGTGGAGCTGAACAAATCAATTTTAAATGCCATTAATGTTGTGATTGATGAGGCAAGAGATAATATCAACAGAAGAAATGCACTTCTAGTTTCTGATTTAAATAAATCCATAGAAAAAGCAAAACATGATATAAATGAGAAAAATAAAGCTATTGCATATGAAATTAAAAGCACTGTTGAAGATATGAACGAGCAGATTAGAAATACAAGCACTCTTAAGATGATTTTGAATAAAAAGAAAATCAATTTGAGAGTCCCTACAGATGATTTGCTTAAACCTTTTGATTTTGATTTGAATGTGGACCAGTTACTTTCAGGTCAGGCATTGGAACTTGATGCCGCAGAAATTTTAAAGGAAGTAATGCCTAAACTTCCCGAACCGTTTTCCAAATATATTGACACCATGGAAGATGCACCCGAAACAATTGATATTTCATCAAAGGACGAGGAGTAATTCATGTCAACATTCAGCACCGGTAAAATAACATTTGAATATCCGAACAGTTGGGATGTTGAAAAAGCGGATATAATTTCCAATCCGGATTGCATAGCTACATTATCTAAAGGTCAAAATAATTTAATCAATGCAGTTTCATTTCCCACCGCAACGAATCTTGATGACTATAAGATATTCATGGAAGATGTGATTGGTGATGATGGAGGGGTTATTTTAGCATCTGATTTTGTCAGGATTGCCAATAAAGATGCAATTAAACTTCATGCTAATATGGACACTCCTGAAATCAATTTTGATATCCATACTTTTGTTTTCATTGAATATGGGGTAATCTACATATTTGAATTGAGAACACTAGATGTTTCGGGAGAGGCAGAAAAGGAATTTGAAGGTATCATTTCAACATTTTCTATTCTAGAATAATTGACTGTACTCAAGCAGATAGTCCATATGGTTTCTGTCCAATATTTTTAGTGTTGAGATGTTTTGGGGAGTGGTTCCTGACCTTTCTTCCACAAGATTTCTCAAGGATTTATTTTTCATATGGGCATGAATTTCCTTAATTACAAATTCCATATTTTTGATATTTTTCTCTTCCAGCTCTTTTTGTGATATGTTTTCATAAACAGGATATTTGTTTAGGTCATAAGCTTTGGTCGGTGTTTGCAAGACATTCAGATAACTGTAGTAATTTGCGCTGTCTTTTAAAAATCCATCAATTCCCATATAAACTAGGATGGGCATGAAGGATAATTCAGTAAATGAGAAAATAAAGTAACTGCTTTTTTTAGCTTCTTTTTTCAGTGATATGATAATTTCAACAAGATCTCGGGGATTGGTTAATAATGCATCTCCATTGGCTATTATAAATCCGTTATATCCGATACTTTCCAGTTCTTTCAAGCATTTAATTCTTAAATCATTGTATTTAGATCCTTGAATGACTGCAATGTCCCTGTCATCGACATTTTCTTTTGCAAGTCTCAGTGTTTCGTTCACGTTGAATTCAGCAATTTCCCTGTCAACATTGTGTGCAGAACCTTGGCTCGGTGCGATTTTTAAATTATTTTTGGCAAATAGTTTTGGTGTTAATTCATCGTTTATTTTTCCTATGCGTCCCGGTCCGTCATGTGACTTGATTTCAAATTTTTTTATCATGATTTTAGTTTCCTTTATTTCCTTATTATATGGTTGGAAAATATTCGAAATTTCTAATTCAAAGCATTATTTTGGCTGTAAATTCAATTTTAAGGAAAAATTTTCCTAAAAAGTAAAGTATTTTCCAACCCTTTATTAATTATTATAGTTTTTAGGTTTATATAAATTTTTCATTTAATGTAACCTTTTTGATTACACAGTTTAAAAATTTAGTAAGGTTTATATATGCTTCTTTAAAGAATATTATTATGGATTTGAGGATATAATCCGATGATTATCCGAGGTGTGTTTTCAATGTCTATAATAAAACGTCTTAAATCCTTGATTAAGGATGGCAATGAAGAAAGTGACATCAATAATGATGTATCAAACACATCTGATGATGTCCGAGTAACATCTTCAATAAACAGAAAAGAAACTGTCGTAACTGTAACAAAGACTGTTGTAGAAGTCAAAAGTGCACCAGTCGATGATTCAGAAGACAGTGTTGAAGAATTAGTTTCTAGTGACATCGAAACTTCAGAAGAAAATGCTGATAAAGTAATTGAAGATTCATCTGAAGAAATTGTGGAAAAAACTGAAGTTGCTGAGGATGAAATTCCTCAAGAAATTGAAGTTGAAAAAGATGATGAAGCTCCTGAAGATGATGTAGAGGAAGCTGAAAAAGATTCAAACAAAAAAGATACAGAGAGAGATAAAATGACTTTATTGACTGATAAAGAATTATTAACTGATGCAAACCGTGATCCAGATTTCACTGCAGAATTTATCGACGCTGGAATTGAAACTGTAAAACATTGTTTCCAATGTGGTACCTGTAGTGGTGGATGTCCATCTGGTAGAAGAACTCCATATAAAGTAAGGCAAATCGTCAGAAAATGCTTACTAGGTTTAAAAGAAGAAGTTATCACTGATGATGCATTATGGATGTGTACTACTTGTTACACCTGCCAAGAAAGATGTCTCAGAAGTGTTAAAATCGTAGAA
>CACYBU010000252.1 GCA_902772665.1 uncultured Methanobrevibacter sp.
AAACTTGGAAAAACCACAATTGATTAATTTTATAGCGAAAGTAATGGAGGACTCAGGTTTTAAGGTTTATAAGAATTTTAAAACCTCGCAAAAGCTCGTAGACATATATGCTATTCTACCCACAACTATGGGGGACTTTGGAGTAGTTGTAGCATGTAAAAATTATGATAAGGAATTCAAAGTTGGTGTAGATGTCTTAAAGGAGATGGAAGAAGTACAAACAAGTCTTAAAGCTTCAAAGGTTACTGTTGTAACTTCTGCCTATTACTCAGAGCAGGCTAAAAACTATGCAATCAGAAAAAACATTAAACTGGTTGACAGGGACAATCTGCTCGAGCTTGCCAAAAAATATCAGGACAGAACCAATCAGACAACTCTTGACAACACTCCCTATGACGGCGGAGCATCCCAGTATATTGAAGAAGAATATCCGGAATACACCTATGATGCTTCAGACATGGATTATATAATGCAGACAAGAGAAAGGAATCCTTATGTTTATCAGAATACATTATACAGACAGACCGATGAACCGCAGCATGGGGGTTTGTCTTCAATTTTAAACAGGCACAGGCCACAGAGAAACAACAGTTTAAGTCCTTCTTATACTCAGCAAACCAATTTATATAATTATGATACAAGAACCAGTTTTTTTAATCAGGATTCCATATTATTTAAAATTATCAGCAATCCTATCGGTTTAATTTTTGTGGTAGTAGTTTTCTCATATTTAATATCATTAATCGCCGGCAGTTTGCTTAAATTAGACTCCGGAATAACAGGTTTAATTGAAATGTTCGTTGCACTGGCCCTATCCTACGGACTGTCCTTATACACTGATAGAAATGCCGACTTTATCGTGAAAGGAACATTCATATTCTTCATTTCATTAATCATTTTAATTATCCTGATTTTTGTTTAAGGACAATTAAAATATAAATTATACCAATAAGGTATAAAAACCAAATCATAATATCTGTGGGTCCGGTTTCTATCCAAATAATCGTATGTGTTAATATAAAGGAGTAAATCCCCACTCCAACTCCTTTTTTTATTTTATTCATTAAACCAAGAAACCCTCCCATAAAAAACATCTCAACGGCAAGTCCAATGTATCCGAAATCAAGCAGTACAGGTCCAAAAAGGGTGGATGTTAAACACACATTGTCTGTGAGAACATAATTTCCAATAAAGGTTCTTGGGCTTCCTGATGAAAAAATCATTGCCAGTATTTTACCACTGGTTGTACCTGCAAGAGGAAGAATTCTTTCAAAAACCTCCAAAGTAAATGCGGCCCTGTAAAAAATTAATTCCAGCGGATTTAAAGTCCAGTGCTGATTTGCAATTGACTGGGATGCAATGTAGCCCACAGCCATCAGACCGATTATTATTATTGCAATAAATATTATTGCGAATTTTTTTGAAATCTTGTCCAGATAATATAATGTTACAAATGAACTTCCAAGAATCCCCAAAACCGAAGTTCTATAACCGTTCAAACCGAATACCAGTCCCCCCAGAACAATCAAAACAATATATTTACGGTCATAGTACTTTGCCAGTAGGAAATTAATGGTTATCAAAAACAATGGATAAGCAACTCTCCAGATATTGGTTGTTGCACTTGCTTTCAGGGCAGAATCAAAAAGAGGAATACCTCCCAAATACACAAGATTCAAAGTCTGCAAAATCAACGCTACGATTGTTAAAGCCAATAATAATTTTTCACTTAAATAGTCAATTTCGGGGACTTTGAAATTTACTTTACGGTCAGTTAAAAGAAAACCTGCAGTAAATATTATGCAGGCAAAAACAACCGTTAAAATCACTTCCATGTCAAGAGGATCTTCGAACCTGTAATTGAATGATCCCACATAACCCATCAAAAGAAATGCGAGAATCGCAACAACCACAATCATCGGGTTGAAATAATCATATTTTCTCATTTTTTCAACCCTCTAATTCTTTAGCAGATATTACCAGGTTTCCTCCAAAGTCGGGCATTGCCGCAACATGAGTGTGAACGTAACTTGCAAGGGTGTTTTTCTCCATAAATCCGTCCTGAAAATCATAAGACCCCTTTCCTCTTTTAATTTTAAACGCCAGAGGATTTTTCAAATCATCAACGATAACTTTTGAATAGTGGAATTCATGACCGTGGAATATTTCACCTTTCCTTGAAATGATATTATCCTCCTGCACTTCAGCTATCGTGTATTTCAAAGCCTGCACTCTATCTGTTAAAACAGCCTTGTATGGGTAAATATCAACTACATTATCCTCATGAATTGAATTCATAAGATACATTAAACCTCCGCATTCGGCAAAAATAGGTCTGAAATCATTGTGGAATTGTTTGATGTCACTTAACATCCCTGAATTCTGTGACAGTTCTTTTGAGAATAGCTCAGGATATCCACCGCCGATGTAGAGTCCGTCAACATCAGGGAGATTTTCATCATTTAAGGGTGAGAAATACTCTATTTTAGCATTATTAGCTTCAAGCGCCTCTATATTTTCTTTATAATAGAAATTGAAAACTTCATCATAAGCAACTCCAATTTTAACAGGCTGTCTGTTTAACTTATTCCAGATTGGAATGGTAGCGGAGGTTATTTTTGGAGCGGATTTTGCTATTTCAACCAGACGATCCAAATCAACTGATTTCCTTATGGTTTCAGACCAGATATTTATAAATTTAATTGAAGTTTCCCTTTCACGTGCAGGAACAAGACCAAGATGTCTCTGTTCAATTGAAATATTGTCGTCGCGAACGATTCCTCCAATAACCTCGGTGCCGGTTATCTCTTCAATGGAGCGTTTGGTTTTTTCATAGTGCGCTTTATTTTTAACTTTGTTTAAGATGACTCCAGCAATGTTGATTTCAGGATCAAGTGTTTTAAAACCCAAAACCAGTGCTGCTGCGCTTTTAACCAGACTTCTTGAGTTAATAATTAATATTACAGGCGCTTTTAAAGCTTTAGCTATTGAAGATGTGCTTCCAATATCATTAATGGAATCAATTCCCTCATATAAACCCCTCACTCCTTCAACAACAGCAATGTCTTTTCCTTTCATTCCCTTCAGGTATGAGTCTCTGATTTGACCAGGCTTCATAAAAAAAGAATCAAGGTTTCTTGAGGTATTACCCGTTGCCAGGGTATGGTAGGAAGGGTCAATATAATCAGGCCCCGCCTTAAAAGGCTGGACATTGTATTTTTCACTTAAAGCTTTCATTATGCCGGTGGATATTGTGGTTTTTCCAACTGCACTGCCGGTTCCTGCTAAAATAATTCTCATATATAATAATATATATGGTATTTATATTAATTTTGTCTTTTTGGATATTGAAACTTATCCTTCAATAAATTGTTTATTTTATTAATTAAGTATTATAAAGGATATTTGGCTTATTAAAGCTATTATTAGTTGTTACATAATTGAAATAATTTTAAAATGAGTCACGTTATCTAAATGGGGTAGGAATAAATTTTGAATCTCGATAGATTGATTTATATGTTATTAAAAATTAAATTTAATAATAGAGTTATCTTGAATAACCTGTACGGAAGTTTGTCAATATGAAAATAAGCGAAAAAATATTAATTGCACTTGGAATTATACAAGTTGTAATTTAAATAATGCAATTAATATTTAAAGTATTATGGGGTTAATTTTAACTCCATAATATATTTTCTCTACTTTTCATTAATTAAACCTTTCCTATTTATAAAAAAATCATGGTGATGGGATATGATGTTAATATCAGTTCTTAATTTGATAATTGCTGTAATATTGATTATATTTCTCTTTATGGAAAGAAATCTTGAATATAGAAATATTTTAATGGCATTATTCGGGTTAAATTTAATATTAATTGTGATAAATATTTTACTTTAACATTCCTTGGATTGTTGCTTTAATGTGGAATTGAAAAAAGAGATTTAATTTCAAAGTTTCATTTGCAACATCTCAATTTTTACTTTTTTTAGTTTAAAGAAGGTATTGAGGTTTATTTTATAAGAGAATTCTTATTTAATAGACAGTATTCTAATATGGGTTTAGTTTTATAAAAACAATTGGAATATTGATTATTTTGTAATCAAAAAGATTTATAGTATATCAATATTGTTTAAATGTTTCAGATACTTTTCTTTCAGTTTCTCTTCATCATTTAAAAAATAACTCCTATGAACTTTACTTTTGCTTCTACCCTGTAATGTGTCAATCTCATCAATAGTAAAACTGGTATTATTCAAAAGATTAGATGCATGATACTTTCTAAGCATATGACATCTGAAACGTGAATAATTGTTCACTCTTCCAAGATTCAAGTGATCATTGATTTTCACCATATTCTTTGTTAAAGTCGATTCAGTAATATTAAATAAAGTGTCACTTCTTTTTAAATTCTGTTTTTTGATATACTTAGTTATTTTTAGGGCTGTTTTTGGTGTTGTGAATGTGAAAAACTCTTTTGCTGTTTTTTTCCTTGTCAGGTAAAAAGTTGGAATTTCTGATTTGGTTGCTTTTATGAAATCATCAACTGTCAGATTTAAAATTTCAATTTTTGACAAGCCAGTGGTTGCAATGAGCAGTATTATTAATTCTGTAGTAGTATCTGCAATTTTACATGCGGCTTTAATATTTTCTTTTGTTGGAAGGTCTTTGAATTTTATTTCTTTTGGTTTGTTGGTTTGTCGGGAGCTGAATGTTGGTAATGGTTGCAGTTCAATTTCAAAATGCCTGTAAATAGTTTGAATGTTTGTCAGGTATTTAACCGCAGTTGTTTCGACTTTATTTTTGTATAAATGGCTTCTCAAATTGATTAATCTTTTTCTGATTTTGCGATCTTTCCAGCGGATTTTTTTAATTTCTTCACTTTCAGCTTCATCTATTAACTCTGTTAATGTTTTATTGCTAAGTTTTTCATATATTCGTACTGCTGAGGTGTAGTTTCTGATGCTTGATGGTGACAGGTTTCTGTCATTTATAAATTGAGTTAACATATTATCTTTCCTGTTTCTGTACCAGAAACACTAAACTCCCCACTGTTGTATGTGACACTGGGGTTGGTGACAGACACTGTTGTAGCAGTTTCTGGAAGAATACTGGGGAGATAAAAACCTTCAGTAATCATTGAGCCTAAATCAACCGAAAGGAATGCTCCATTACCAACATACTTATTATAATCTAAGTTTATAAATCCATAAACTCCATAAGAAATGATGCCATCACATAAAATCGTTGAGTCAAAATAAACATTATCCCATATCCTTAAATCTGCTGCATAATTTGATCCCAACTCTACAACCTCCCATGTATAATAAAATGATGACATATCATGGGCTATTAACTTAAAGTTAACTATTATATAATTATTACCTCTGGATACTCTTACATTAATTTCTGAGTAATCTCCGTTGGCAGTTAATATTGTTTCTGGAGTCATTGCTAGAATTATAGTGTCATTATTACTGCTTGTTAAAATTTCTGGATTTGTTGTTCCAAGTACCTCTCTACTTTGAATAACATCCTCATTATTGATAATTTCTTCTGATTCGATAATAGAATCATTTAATTTAGAAGTATTTGTATCAACAGTTGCTTCATTGGTTGCATCATTAACACTTACTTCATCACTATCTATTGCAGTA
>CACYBU010000253.1 GCA_902772665.1 uncultured Methanobrevibacter sp.
ATTAGTACCTGAAGTACAGTTGGTGAAATTACAATGGTCATATGTAACATAGTCACTACCAGTCATATATGCACCACCACCACGACGGGCAGAGTTGGAATCGACAAAGGTACAGTTATATACTAAACCAATATCACCACTCCATAGGATTGTACCTCCGTCACCTCCGAAGAATTCATCTGTTCCCCAGTCTTTTGGTGATATGCAGTCATCAGCCCTGACAACTATTTGATCAAGCATTCTTGGCTGATTGTTTTCATCAAGGATATATGATTTGAACTGCAACATGTTGTTTTCAAGAGTGTAGTTTAGAATATACAGTTTACCCTGCACTGCATCACTTGGTAGTGTATTATTATTGACAATTACAATGTCATCATATGTTATAGTAATATTATATTGCAGGTATTCCCCTGTTGCCCTGTTGTTTGTGAATTTGGAGTTTGTAACTGTACCGTTAAGACCTCTCCAGAAGATTGCTCCTCCTGAACGTTTTGCAGTGTTGTTAATGAAAATGGAATTATCGACTATACCATTGATAGCTTCATCGTTCCAGTCAATTGCTCCACCGTTTGTTCCAGCGAGGTTGTTTGCGAAGTATGAATGAGCAAATGATGAATTAACACATTTTTCACTTCCACTTCCCTGTAAAAATACAGCTCCACCACGTCTTGCCGCAGTGTTGTTTACGAAGTTTGAGAAGTAAACTTCCCCAAGTGATCCGGACCACATTATAGCACCTCCGTCACCACCAGTAGTGAGTTCGAAGTGTACTGAATTAGCAGCTACAATACCCAGTGCCCTATTATTATAGAATTTTGAATATTTTACTGTACCGTTGTGACCGTTCCAGAAGATTGCGCCTCCTGAGCGTTTTGCAGTGTTGTTGATGAATGTACAGCTGTCAACCACACCATTGTGTGCACCTTCATGCCAGTCAAGAGCACCACCATTGGTTCCTGCAAGATTGTCTTTGAAGTAACAGTCTGTAAATGAGGTATCATTGTTACCGTGACTGCAACTGAGCAAGTATATTGCACCACCACGACCACTTTCATTATATTCAGAATTATTTCTTGCTTCATTTGCTATGAACCTGCAGTTTACTACAGTACCGTTTATACCTGCCCATATGATAGCACCACCATCACCTACATTACCATAAGTACCACCATGGAGACCTAATGCTATATTATGTGTAAAGTTGGAGTTTACAACATCACCATGGTGTCCTCTCCAGTATACAGCACCCCCATTAGCATGTGCCGTATTGTTTTCAAATACGGAATTGGTGATAAGTCCATCATGTGCACCTTCATGCCAGTCAATAGCACCACCATTGGTACCTGCCCTATTGTTAGTGAATATACAAGTGTCAAAGGTAGTGTTGGCACAATCTTCATATATATTGTTTTGCAGATATGCTGCACCACCACGACCACTGCTGTTATATATATCATTATGCATTGCTTCATTATCGGTGAAGGTACAGTTATATACATAACCATGTGAACCTGCCCATGAGATAGCACCTCCATTACCACTATTGTTGAGAACATCATGAGTTATACCTTTAGCCTTATTACCTGTGAATGTGGAATTACTTATTTTACCTGCATGACCATTCCAGAATACTGCACCTGCAGTAGCATTAGCAGTATTGTTTATGAAATCACAGTGAATAATATTACCATTGGTTGCACCTTCATGCCAGTCAACTGCACCACCGTTAGTACCCGCAGTATTGTTTTGGAAGTAACAATCTATGAATGTGGTATTATCATTACCATGATCACATTCCTGTAGGAATACTGCACCACCACGACCACTACGTAGATAACTACTATTCATTAAAGCAATATTATCTATGAACCTACAGTTAGTTACTTCACCATTAATACCTGCCCACAGTATAGCACCACCATCACCCACATTACCATAAGTACCATTATGCGAACCTAATGCAGTATTATGTGTAAAGTTAGAACCAATAATATAACCATCATGGCCTCTCCAGTATACTGCACCAGCATTAGCTTCAGCAGTATTATATTCAAAGGTAGAGTTAATTAACTTACCATTATGTGCACCTTCATGCCAGTCAATAGCACCACCATTAGTACCAGCAAGGTTATGTTTAAATGTACATCTTTCAATATCAGTACCATTACCATCTTCCAGATAGATGGCACCTCCCCTTCTAGTGACAGCAATATTGCTTGTAAAGGTACTATCATAAAATCCCCAATTAATACCATTAATCATTATTGCACCACCATCAACAGTAGCATTATTACCTGTAAATATACAGTCATATATTTTACCATCATGACCATCAATATGTAATGCACCACCCTGATTACCTGCAGTATTGTTGGTGAATGTTGAGTGTCTTAAACCGTCCTCATGAGAACCTTCGATTTCTTCATGATAAAACATTGCACCACCGTCATGGTCTGCAGTGTTTGAAGTGAACTCCAAGTATGACAGGGAACTTGGTGTAGCTTCAAAGTATACCGCACCGCCGTCATTGGTAGCAGTGTTGTTTGTGAATTTACAGTTATTCATACTAAGAAAACCGTCTGAATAAATTGCACCTCCATCTGAAGCATGACCGTTTATGAATGTGATCCCGTTAAGTGTGACGCTACAACCAGACAATATATTAAATATTCTTGCCTGACTGTTTCCATCAATAGTAAATCCATTACCGTTGACTGTAATATCTTTGGAAATTGTGATACCGTCCTTAAATGCAGTATCACCGTCGCTGTAGACATAATTATCCCGTAAATCAAAGGTATTTCCACTGCCACTTAACAGAGTGTTAAGTTCTGTAAAAGATTTTCCTGTTGTATTTAATACATTATTATCTTGAGTTGATGACAATGTATGATTACTATCTTTAACATCAGCCGTTTGTATAAAATCTTGATTCGTATCATTCGTATCAATTTCATTTGCCGTTACTGCCTGTGCCATTAAAATCAAACACAGCAACATGCATAATATTAATATACCTCGCTTCTTCATTAATACACCTCCTCGCTTTTGATAAAACTTCAATTATTATGAAGTTTATGAGTGTTTATACCGATATTAATTTTAGATTAAAGAAGTATATATGCTTTTCTTTGGCTAAAATAAGGCCTTAAACTAAATATTTTTTAGAATAAAATTTAAGAATTAAACATTCTTTATCTATAGCCAAATGTAAAAAATATATTGCAAATGATGGAGAAATAATACAAAACTGCAATTATATTGCAATATTGAACTGAAATTATAAAATAATTAATACTCCCTGCAATTATTATGAATAAATCAATATAGACATCATGTTAAAAGACATTTAACAACTATCCTAAATAATTAAAAAATGTACAATCAAAATATTATAATTCCTTAAATCTATTTGATTCAGATAAATAAAAAATGATTATAAAAATAAAAATCAAAAAACTAAATAGAATTATGTTTAAAAATAAAATAATCATATAAATATAACAGTGCGATATTAAACATTTTTAAATTTATAGAAAAAATAAATAATTATTGAAATAAAATTACAACTGAAAAAGTAATAAAAAGTCAAAAAATCTTATACCCATAGACTGAATAAAACTCCCATAATAACACGTTGCCTTCAAACAAATGTCATATCAAAAGTATTAACAAATTAAATTCGTTAAGATACGAACAAACATAAAAAAAGACACTCGTCAAAAATAATTGACAGAAAAATAATTTTACCTGAAAATGACTACTCAACGATGAAACATCCTCAAAAACGAAAAATAAAAAAATAAAATTGAAAAGAAAGTAATCCTATTTGATTACTTTACTTTTGATAATTTCAACCCTTTTAAGAGGGTAGATTTTTTTGGCTTGGTGGTAAATTTCAGATGCAAGTTTACCGTTGACACAAACTCCTACAAGTTCGTCAAATGATCTTTCAGCAGCTGCTTCAATGAGCAAATCTTCAATGGTTTTTCTCATGTATCTTTGCTGGGAAGATTTAGCCCTTCTGGTGGTAACTGCCAAAACCTGTAATTTTAATTTACGGTCATCTTTGGTTTTAACTACTGCTGAAGCATCGATTCTAGAAGTTCCTCTTCTAATCATACTTCTTACATAATCAGTGGTTGTTTTATGACCAGTGAATTTAGTATTTGCAACGTTACCGGCAACATTGTCTATTTCAAACCTGAGTTTAATATACTGTTTTGAGAAGTCTCCGGTTAATTCCCTCATGGTAACTTCCACACCTCTCCCAATGAGAAGTTCCGGGTCTTTTGCTGGAGTTTCTCCGATTTCTTTATCTTCAAAGTTCACTGGTGTTTTTATAGTATACCAGGATTTTTCTTTCCATGTATCACGTACTCTACGTCTTGCTTTTGCTTTTGCCATTATATCAACCGTTCTATAATTATTAAATAATTTTTGTAAATATAGCGTTTCGCCATTAAAATTTTAAAAATAGTCTTAAATTGACCATACTATTTAAATTAAACTATAAAATTAAATTCAAATAAGTATCATTTTACAATCGTTTATTTGACTATTGTGAGCTATTCTCACATTGTTTTAAGAAAATATTTTTAATTAAGTTTTATATTTTTAAAACCCGCCCATTAAGGTTATGATAACTTATTTTTTTTATGATATATAAAGATTGTTGAAATTTCAAAAATTATGCAAATTTTTCAAAAAAATTAAAAATATTAAAATTTTCACACATATGAATGGCAAATACAAAAAAAGAAAGCTCAGAGCAAGAAAATCTTATTCAAGCTCTTAAAATTAGTATTTAGGAATGTTAAAATAGAATTGAAATATGTATACAATAGATTATTTTTCCATAAATAGGATATGGTCAATGTATCTTTTGAGGACTTCACAGACCGGCCCTTCATCCATTACAAGTTTTATTCCATCATCTTCAGCTTTAATTTTGGATTTGAATCCGTACTGAGTGGCTATTAAAACATCACAGTCACTGCAAGCTTTAATTACCTTTCCACCCTGATGTTTGGAATCCTTTGATATTTCCACTTCACGGTGTTCAGCAAAACTTAATTTCCCGTCCCAGTCGTAGACATATATTGAATTTCCCCTTCCAAGATGCAGGTCAACATTTTCACCGTCGGAAGACACTACAGCCAAACGCATTTTAAATCACACCTCCCTTAAAATATATTACAAATTATACTTCAGCACCATCCAGCGCATGATGACATGTGCAGTCTGCATCATCATCAGCGTTTCTTATGAAATTATATATGAGTTCAAGAAGGTCAGCTTGCTTATCTGAAACCATTTCAAATACTTCATCAATAGTAAGTTCCATATCGGAGATTCCGGAAGCGTAATTAGACACTATGCAGATTGAATTGTAGCATATTTCCCTTTCACGTGCCAGGGTTACTTCGGGAACACCGGTCATTCCGACAAGATCTCCTCCAAGCATTTTAAACATTCTGATTTCAGCGGGAGTCTCGAATCTCGGACCTTCAGTGCAGACATATGTCCCCCCAATGATAACTTCACCGGATTTGTCCAAAACATCTCTTAAAGTTGGGCAATATGGTTCGGTTACATCTATATGTACCACCTTATTTTCATAGAAAGTTTTAACCCTATCCTGTGAAAAATCAAGAAAATCATCTGGGATGACAAAAGAACCGGGTGGCATATTCTCGTTCATTGACCCTACGGAGTTGGTGGCGATTATTTTTGTAACACCTACGTTTTTAAGTGCGTCAATGTTTGCCCGGTAATTGATTTTATGGGGCGGAATTGAATGTCCCGCCGCATGTCTTGGTATGAAAGCCACCTTTTTGGCGAAAATATCCAATATGGATACTTCAACATCCCCGTAATCTGTCCTGACTAATTTGACTGTGGAGGAATCTGCTCTCTGAGTGATTTCATATACTCCGCTTCCTCCGATTATACCTATCATATTCAATCATCCTTTGCAGACTGAAAGCGGTTTGACCTTAGCTACAAGCTTTGCTATACCAGTACTGTCTGAAACTCTAACCACACTGTCAACGTCCTTGTATGCAGCAGGAGCTTCCTCTTCGATTACATGTTTGCTGGTTGCTCTGATTTTAATTCCATTTGCAGCAAGGTCTTTTGTGATTTCATCAGCGTCAAAATCCTTTTTGGCCTTTGAACGTGACAGTACCCTTCCGGCACCGTGTGCTGTTGATCCGAAAGTTTCCTGCATTGCAGTTTCTGTTCCGCAAAGAACATATGAAGCAGTTCCCATTGTACCAGGGATTAAAACAGGCTGTCCAACTTCACGGTATTTTTCAGGAATCTCTTCACATCCCGGTCCGAATGCTCTTGTGGCTCCCTTACGGTGAACGAGAACCTCCTCTTCACGGTTGTGAACCTTGTGGGTTTCCATTTTTGCGATATTGTGGGCAACGTCATATACGATGTTCATTTCCATGTCCTTTGCTGATTTTCCAAGGACGTCCTCGAATGTTTCCCTCACCCAGTGAGTCATCATCTGTCTGTTTGCCCATGCGTAATTGGCTGCTGCCGCCATTGCCTGTATGTAATTTTGAGCTTCTTTTGAATCAAGAGGTGCGCAGGCAAGCTGTCTGTCTGCGATTTTGATTTTATAATTCTTATATGCCTTATCCATTATTCTCAAATAGTCTGAGCATATCTGGTGTCCGCATCCTCGTGAGCCACTGTGAATCATGACAACAATCATACCTTTTTCAAGTCCGTAGACTCTGGCAACCTTTTCATCATAGATTTCATCGACAATCTGAATTTCCAAAAAGTGATTTCCAGAACCAAGAGATCCCAGCTGAGGAATTCCTCTTTTTTTAGCCTTGTCAGATACTATGGATGAATCTGCATCGATCATTCTTCCGTTTTCTTCAAGAAATTCCAAATCTTCAGGCCATCCATATCCATTATTGACTGCCCATTCAGCACCGTAATCAAGCACGTTGTTTATTTCGTCTTTTTCAAGTCTTATTTTACCTTTACTTCCAACACCTGAAGGTATGTTTTTAAAAAGCTTTTCTGTCAGCTCTTCAAGGTGTTGATCAACATCATCTATTGTGAGATTGGATTTAATCAGTCTGACTCCGCAGTTGATGTCAAATCCCACTCCTCCTGGTGACACTATGCCGTTTCTGAGGCTGAATGCTGCAACTCCCCCTATTGGAAAACCGTATCCGAAGTGAATGTCGGGAAGTCCTATTGCGTATCTCTGAACGCCCGGAAGACATGCTACATTAACAATCTGTTTTACAGCACCGGCCTCAAGATCGTCAAAGAATTCGTCTGCTATGTAGAATCTGCCTGAGGCTCTCATTGATTTGTCATAGGAGCCGGGGATTTCATATACATTATCCCTAACTTTTTTAATTTCATCTTTAATGCTCATTGTAATCACGAAAAAAATATGTTCAATATTGTGAAAATATTTATTATGTTCTGAATAATGCGGATATACCTGCAACAAGTAAAAATATTGCGCTTAACACATTAATGTATGCTGAACCAACGATGACAAACATTGTGGCAATGATAAAGCCGATACCTGCCATCTGATGGTCTTTTCGAACATAATATGTTGAAAATATTCCAAGAATTGATGCTGCAATTGCAATGAGACCCAAAAATGGAGCATTTGCATTGCCAATGTCTTTTAGGATTATAAGAAATGATCCGGAGAATATTCCAACAACAGAACCAATAATTCCCATTGTCATTTCAAAATTTCTTGAGATTATTTTAGTTCTCTTCATAATAGAATTTATGGTTTGAATCTATATATAATGTATTCTATAAATCAACAATTGCCTGAACTTCAGTGGTTTCTGATTTTTTAACATCCATTTCATGGAATGTTATTGCCTTTATTTCAGTTTTTCGAACATGTCTGTCCCAGTTGATTTCTTCACCTTTGATTATAGCTTTAAGGTGAAATCCTTCAGTGATTTGAACATGAAATTCACTGAAGAGCATGAATTCAGTTTCATGAAAAAACAATAACTCCTCCAAATAATCATATAAAAGTGATACATCGTCTTCTGACACTATTTCAAATCCTATTTCTTTTACAGGATTTATTCCTGATGTGTCAGATATTATATTGAAAATTGCAAGACCTGCATTTTCAAATGCCTCATTTATGTCTTTTCCATGTGCTTTAAATCCAATATCGGCTGTAACTTCAAAATACTCATACTTTTTCATGGACTTTTCACTCTCCGAATACTTTTCAAGTGCTCTCTCTCTCTCTTTGCTTATATATGTACTTTTTACAATTTTATAATTAGTGATTAAAATGTTAGGTAATAATGACACCACAGTTCAGGTAGATTTAAGAAAAAAAAGTTCAATGAAAGACGAAATAATTTACAGCAGTTTAGACATTCAATCTTGCATGGTAGTGCTTGCAGTAATAACAGCATTACTTTTATCTGTTATATCCGTTGTAGCTGCTCACACCCCAATAATATAAAAAAATAGGGGTAGGCAATATAATACCAAACCCTTCATGCTGCACAACAGGAACTGTTAAAAGCCTACCATGCAACATGATTTAGAAGGTTAAAAACTAATTTCCCAATATCTAAATTTGCAGGAAAAATCAGATGTCATAATCATCGGGGTTGAAACGCAATATGATTTCACGTGACTGTCCTCTAGCCCCTTTTCCTGTATATTTAGTATCAACCAACCTTACGAATTCCAGTTTTCCCAGTGCACGATTAAATGAAGAGTAACTGGAACCAGTTTTTTGTTTAAATAATTCTGAAAGATCCCCTGCATTGTAGAGTCCCTCATTATCAGCAATCATTCTCAAAACAATTTTTTCATTCTTATTAAGAGAGTTTATAGTTTCTGCCACGTTTACAGATACCAGTGATTCAACTGCACGGTCAAAGTGCTCCTGTTTGATTTCACGGCTGGCATCGGCTTCGGCAATGTTGCCACATGACCTTAAGAGATTGATTCCAATTCTTAAATCTCCGTTTTCAAAAGTATAGATTGAAATCTGCTCAAGTATTTCATCAGGCAGAACGTCCGCGAAAAATCCGGCATTGACCCTATCCCGCAGGATATCTTCAATTTGAGAATGAGTGTATAAGGGAAATGATATTTCCTGGGGAATGAAAACAGTATTGACATTCTTATCAAAGGCATATTTGAACTCCAGATCAGACAGTATTGCAAAAATAGCAGTTCTCACACCAGGATATTCCTCATATGCCCTGAGCAAATCATATACTATTTTATTGGCATTTTTTGACTGGAAGAGATAGTTTATATCATCAAATGCAACAATAAGTGCTTTTTGGTTTTTCTGAAGGTCCTTCATGATGCGGTCATATATTCTTGAAAACGGCACCCCTGTTTCGGGAGGGGCATGACCGAAGAGCTTTTTATGAATCTGAGAAAAGATTCCGAAACGTGTTGTGTGTATCTGGCAGTTAATGTAAACACATGCCACTCTTTCTGTTGAGTTTTCCACAATTTCGAACACTTTTCTAACTGCCGTGGTTTTGCCGGTGGCCGGTGAACCTAAGACAACAGCATTTGACGGTTTTCCTCCACGTATAGCAGGCCTTATTGACATTGCCATTGCTTCCATCTGTGTTTCTCTGAAATTATACTTTGGAGGAAAGTAATCCGGATCAAAAGCGTTAATATTTTGAAAAAGACTTTCATCATACATTAAAATATCTTCAATACCCATAGTATCTATTATATTTAAAGTATTATAAAACAATTTTTATCAAAATATGCAAGAATACTGCGACTTCTTTTAGGTTGGAGATGAATTGCACTTTGAGCATACATTCTACAATTTCAAGTTATGAACCATATTTGAAATTGTTTGTTTTTCAGTTAATATTTGCTTATTAAAACTAAATAGAGGCATTATTGAAGATTTCTTCAAAGTAGCTAAAGAATCATTTGGTTTAGGCGAATTCCACTGTTATACTGAAAAATTCATGGTAAAAAAAATATCCTATTAGAACTACTATTAACCACCCTCGTTGTACAGTGTGGTTTTAAAACTAAAACTCAACTGCAACGGTTAAGTGAAAGTTATATTGACTTTGAGCCATCAAAAATAAACAAAAAGAAAAAGAATGAACTGATGGCAAACAAAGCAGTGCCCCTCAACAAAAGTTACTGACAAGCATCAAAAAGGAAATCTGAAATTTATTTAATTATTCAAGCTTAAAGCTATCCAAATTCAAAAAAATATGCCGTTAATATATCTAAAAATTCAAAATCAATGCTGAACATAAATGAATCAACTTTTGCATATAAATTGACAATTGATACACGATTTTTGTTAATATATTTTCTGAAATGATTATATATAAATATATTCGTTGATAAAATGTTAATTATATTTCAGATTTTTTAAACAAAAAAACACAGTATTGGAATATGAGGTAATTATTATGAAAAAGAAAATACTAATTTTAACATTAATTCTCTTAGCATTATTGAGTATATCCAGTATATCTGCTGGAGATGTGAATGATAGTGCGATATCCAATAAAGAGGATTCACAAATTGAATTAACTGGAATAGAAAATAATATAAAATCCAATATTGATGAAAATCAGGAAATTGGAGACAGTAATGTAATTGACGAAGAAGACAATGGAACTTTTACTGCATTACAACAAAAGATTGATAATGCAGAGGATAATTCCACAATAATAATTGAGAATAATTATACTTATGATGATGAATTTACAGCAGAGGGAATTTTAATTAACAAAAATCTAACAATTGACGGAAAAGGTTATACAATTAATGCCAATCATCAATTAGGAATATTCAATATTACAGCAAAAAATATTATATTAAGAAATATTAACTTCATAAATGGTTGTTCTGAATCAGGAGGAGCCATTATTTGTGAAGATGGTAATTTAACAATTGCCAACTGTAATTTCACAAATAATAATGCACAATTGGTTGGAGGACTTGGAGGTGCAATATACTTTGATGCAGATTCACTAACTATTAGCAACTCCAGATTCACAGATAATACTGCAAACAAATCTAGTGGTGATTCAGGAGCCATCTACTTTTTGGGAAATAACTTAAATATAACCCAATCCGAATTCATTAATAATTCTGCCCATTATGACGGTGTAATACTTGCCGTTGGAGACACTGTAACTATTTACAAATCAAGATTTAAATACAACAAAGCTGAAAGCGGCATTGTATATATTTCTGCAGAAAACAGCCTTATTGATGAATGTGATTTTATAAACAACAGTGCAAAAGTATATGCCGGAATATCCAACGGTTGGGGTACAATGAGAATCAACAGTTCATATTTTGCCAACAACACTGCTGAAGAATCAATCAGACTCATACGTAACTCCCAATACTGCACAGCCACAATATCCAATTGTGTATTCGAAAACAATATAGGTAATGAAGGTAATTTCTCAATTGACAACAACTATGGTACAATCTACCTTTATAACAATATTATAAACACACAATCAAGTGAAATCCACAATTATGGCGGAGATATCATATCACAAGTGACTGTCAATATCTTAGACAATGAAACTGTCTACAATCATTTGAATGAAAATGTAGGAGTTTATGTAACATTTTGTGATGATAATGGTAATCTGATTTATATTGATGGGTTTAAAGACTTCGATTTGCTTGTCAACAACACTAAAATCAGTTATATTTATAATGATGTGAATCAACACTACGAAGGCAATTTCATCTCAGATACAATCGGATCCTATATTGTGACAGTATCAAATGTTCCTTTATCCAATTTAACCCTAAAAACCGGTGAAATCAACTTAATAAACGTTACCAATGACTTTTTAACATTACAACAATTAATTGGCAACTGCAATGGCACATTAACCCTTACAAAAGACTATATTTTCAACCCGCTCACTGACTGGAATCTTGATATCGGTATTTTAATCACAAAAAACATTACGATAGATGGTGCAGGTTTTACATTGAACGGTAATAATCAGGCAAGCATCTTTTATGTTGATTCGGAGAATGTAACAATTAAAAATATTACTTTTATCAATGGATATTATACTAGTGATGGTGGCGGTGCTATTTATTGGGAAGGCAATAACGGTTATCTCTTAAATTGTATATTTATGAATAATTCTGCTAATGAAGGAGGCGCAATATATGTTGATGGAGCATATAATTTAATAATCGCCAATTCCAAATTCATTGAAAACAATGCAACTAACGGTGGAGCAATTTACTGGTTGGGTGGATACGGATTAATTACCGGAAACTCATTTGACATGAATTCGGCCGTGGAAGACAGTGGCGCAGTATACTTCAGAAGTATCAACGGAGTTATTAAGGATTCCAATTTCACAAACAACAGAGCCCATTATAATGGTGCAGTGTACATGAACAGTATGCATGGAACTGTAATTGACTGTGTTTTCGCCAGTAATGCTGCAACTGACAGTGCCGGTGCGCTGGGTTGGGAGAAAAGGGGAAATGGAACAATTATCAATTCCAGATTCATTAATAACAGTGCGTCTAATGGGGGAGCCATATACTTAAACAATAGTACCAGTTTCATCATTACTGATTCAATCTTTGAAAACAATACTGCAACTGAAAATGGTGGAGTCCTATTCTGGAGTAGTGGAAACGAAGGAAAAATCACTGAATCTTCATTCATAAACAATAAAGCAGGAGGATTCGGAGGAGCAATATTCATCAATGGAAGTGATGAAACAATAATCTATTCACAATTCACCAATAACACTGCCTCTTCAGGAGGAGCAATATACAATATTGGTGCGATAAATGTTATAGGCAATATATTTGCCAATAACACTGCAAGTGACTCAAAAAACGACATTGCAGGCGACGGACAGGTAAAATATATTGTAGGCTTTAAGATGGATGTGGAAAATAATATTTATGGACAAACTGCCAAAATCATTGTCACACTGATTAATGATGGTGAAACTATTAATAACGGTATCGTATCAACCATTGTTAACAATGACACCTACAAGGGTGATGCGGTTAACGGAGTTGCAACAATTCAGATTCCAAACTTAAATGCAGGAAGTTATAATCTAAATATATCATACGTTACTAATGATTCAAGCTACAGCAACCACACAGATGAGTATAATTTAATTATAAACAAGCAAAATACAGAAATAACTGCTAAAGATGCAGTTTATGTCATTAATTATGATGGCAAATACTCAATAACTCTCATGGATTCAAACGGTAATACTGTATCTGGTGAGAAAGTAACATTCACATTAAACGGCATTGCAGTTGGGTCAACCACCACAAACGGTGATGGTATTGCAACAGTTATCCTGACTGCAAAAATCCTGAAAACCGCAAAAGCAGGTAAAAAGAATCTGGTCATAACAGCATTATCAGACAGCAACCACAATGCAACCGCCAAAACTGTGAAAATAACTATAAACATGGAGAAAACAAAAATATTCGCTAAAAAGAAAATATTCAAAAGAAATGTAAAAACAAAAAAATACACAATTACTCTTAAAAACAGCAAAGGCAAAGCAGTTAAAAAGGTGGGAGTCACTCTTAAAGTTAAAGGAAAAATCTATAAGGTAAAAACAAACACTAAAGGTAAAGCAACCTTTAAAATTAAAAAGTTATCCAAAAAAGGCAAATACTGGGCAACCGTCAAATATGAGGGTAACGCATACTACAAGGCTTCCAGTAAAAAAGTAAAAATAACTGTTAAGTGAATCTGTCTGATTCACTTTTCTTTTCTTTTTTTAAAAAATTAATTACAGTCTGCTTTTAATATGTTCCAGTTCACGTTCCAGGACATCGACTTTATCTTTATACTCCTTTAATTCTTTTTCTGATTCGCGGGCTCGGGTTTTATATTCCTTTAATTCCTGTGATATTTCTATTATTCTGTCTGTGTTTATGTCGATTATGTCACTGTTGTCTGAGATTTTAGCAGCATTTTCATCAACAGCATGCTTTAAGCTATTATTCAGTTCCTCTTTTTTCTCACCTAAAAACATGGTAAAGAGCAGTATTCCAAGAACTGCTGCAAAAGTCATCGGAGCATAAATCGCATTCGCTATAAAAAGTCCTTCCGGGCGTGGAGTCAGTACGCTTATAATCCACATATCAAATCCACTGAAGAGAAACATCAGAATTGCAGCTTTGTATGGTCTTAAGAATTTAGTGTTGTTCCACCTGTTGATGAGACTTCCAATAATACCTGCCAGTATTGTTGTAACACCGCATGCCAAGGCGGTAGAACCTCCCATACTATATCTCCAGATTCCTGATATTAATCCTACAGGTATTCCAACATAGGATCCTCCAAGCAATGCGGATATCATTACAATAAGTCCTCTTGAATTGGCAGGAACTCCATTGACATTCATGGTGAAATATGATGCAAGGATTCCTAGAATGCCACAGATGATTATTTGCCAGAATATAGTTTTACGGGAACGGTCACCTTTAACTATTGCCTTAAAACTTTTGGATTTAGTGGCTATATATGTTATAATCAAAACCACAGACAGCATTCTAAACATTTCCAGAAACGGAGCCCATAATGATTCTCCATTGGCGGATCTATTGAAATAAGAAATGGTAAGGCTTAACAAACCCATAATAATCAGATAACCGATTTCATAAATTGACCCGTCAGTTAACTGTTTAAGTTTCGTGAGTCTGGTTGAAATAAAACCTAAAATGATAATAGCGGAGATAATTGTGATAATGTCATGTACGACTGATATGTCAACCTTCTTAACAATAATCATATAGGCAAAGGTATTGATAAAAAATCCTATATTGAAAAGGAATAATATTAAATACAATATTAAAATTTTCTTATCGCCCGTGATTTTGTTTTTAAGGTTGCTTAACATAATTATCATTTAATTATGGTAAAATTATCACTGATTAAAATTTAAAGAAATCTCTTCCCCATTTAACTTTCTGTTTGACATCCTTAACTTTCATTTCTGGAGTCTTTTGTGAATCTCCGTATGCCTTTTCAATCAATTCAATTTTTTTATCGGAATTTCTTGATTCAGTAATTTGGGTGAGAAGGTCTATGTTTTCATCAACTGCATCCATCTGATTTAGAGCTTCTTCTTTAATTTCAAAAAGAAGATCAATTGCTTCTCCAAGGTTGATTCCGTTTTCTTCCAGTTTTTTTACTTTTTCAACCTGTTCGTCTGTTAAATCAAATTCCATTTTTGTCATTATAATCAAAACCTTTAAGAAAATTATATAATATTATATTATTAATATTTATATATATTTTGTCCAAAATCATATGTTTTTATTGTTTATTTTTGTAAATAGTACTGAAAGTCCGACAACAATAATTGTGATAATTATGTCGACAGTGATTTTAAAGGAATTTGCATCATTGTATAAGTTTATAAGTCCCAATACCCAAACGACAATTAAAAGAATTGGCAAGATATATTTAAGTGTTAAAATCCATGTTTTTCCAACTTTAATAGTTGAAAATTCGTTTATTACTGGTATGACCTTTTCAACTCTGTAAATCCATCCGAATATTATTGCCTGAATGCCGATTAAAATCAGTATTCCGAAATTATTTACAAATTCGTCCACGACTCCCACCAGATAGCTGCTGATTCCAGTTGAATAAATAACTGTGCCTATGCCGGCGACGATTGTAAGAACTGTAACTCCTTTTTTCCTGCTCCATCCGAATTTGTCGCATAGTGATGAAAGCAACGGTTCAAACAGTGCAAAAGATGAAGTGAAACCGGCAAACAATATTGACAGGAATAATAACGGTGCGATAACATGTCCTATCATTCCCATTGAATTGAATATCTGTGGGAATATGATGAATATCAGTCCCGTGCCCTCGCTGATGAGTTCGTTCATTGGTATTGAAGATGATATTGACATGTATCCGAGTATTGAAAATACTCCAAAGGCTATGAAAATCTCATATAATGAGTTGGCAATAACCACAAACAGGACTTCGTCAGCCAGCTTTGAATTTTTAGGCAGATAGCTTGCATATGTATATACCATTGCCTGACCTATGCTTAAAGAGAATATGGTCTGTCCGAATGCCGCAAGCCAAACATTAATATTGAAAAGTGCCGACCAGTCGGGAGTGAGTAATGTGGCAACTCCAATGTGGAATCCTGGCAATGTGAATGCATAAACAAAAATCAGTATCATGATTGTAAATAATATTGGAATTAGGATGGTTGATGTCCTTCCAATCCCCTTGTCCACGCCTCTGATGGATATTGCCCAGAATACTATCCATAATATTAATGTGCAAATCAGAGTCGGAAGGATTATTGTGGTGGCGGATGCTAGATTTGAGTTTCCTCCAACATAACTTGTAAAAAATGATGACGGGTCATTTCCCCATCCGAAAGTAAAGCTGTTTAATAGATATGCAAAGTCCCATCCCAGGATAATCATGTAATAAATCACAACGATAAAAACGAATAAAACAAGCATCCATGCAACGATTTCAAATTCCGGACGAATGCTCTGCATCAGATTGGAAAAACTCTTCTTAAAGCTGAATCCCAGTCCATACTCCAGAATCAGAAATGGAATTCCCATAACCAGAATTGCAATAATGTAGGGTATGAAAAATGATCCCCCTCCGTTGGAATACAGGACATAACTGAAACGCCAGATATTTCCTATTCCAATTGTAAGACCAATCATTGCCAGAATGAAAGTGAATATCGAACCCCACTGTGATTTTTGATTCATTTTAATTCTCCTTTAGATCTAATTTTTGTAAAAATCACACTGAATAGAAGAACAACACCCATTATGATTATGTCCACTGTTATTTCAAAAGAATTTGCATTGGCAAACAGATTGCCTATTCCTATCAACCACATGACAATCAGTACGAGTGGCAAAACGTATTTGATGATGAATTTCCAGGTCTTTCCAACCTTGAATCTGCTGTTGTCATTCAATAGAGGTATCAGTGAATCCACATCATATATCCATGTGAAGATAATGCACTGGATTGCAATTAACAGTAAAATTCCAAATTCATTAACGAATCCATCAACAATGCCAATAAGATAACTGCTAATACCTGTTGTAAATATCAATGACAATATACAGCCTATTATGGATAAAACCGTCACGGTTTTCCTACGCGAAAAGTCAAATTTGTTTTCAATCGAACTTACCATCGGTTCAAAAATTGCAACTGCTGATGAAAGTCCAGCGAACAATATTGTTATGAACAATAACGGGGCCAGTATTCGTCCGGCAACTCCCATAATATTGAAAATCATCGGAAATACAATGAATATTAATCCTGTTCCTTCACTTACCAGTTGAATCATTGGTGTTCCCGAGGTAAATGACATGTATCCTAAAATTGAAAAAATACCGAATGCCGTGAATACTTCAAATGCGGAATTTGCAAACACTACCAGCAGAACGTTGTCATTTAATTTGGATTTTTCAGGTAGGTAGCTGGAATATGTAAATGCAATGGCCTGTCCCATACTTAAAGAGAACAGGATTTGGGAAAATGCCACAAGCCATATGTTGATGTCGAGCAGTTTCATCCAGTCCGGTTTCAGCAGTGTTTCAATACCAATATTCGCACCGGGCAGTGTTAATGCATAGATTACAATTATTGCCATAAGGACAAAAAGGGAGGGAATCAGGATTTTTGAAAGTTTACCTATTCCGTCATTCAGCTCCCTGTGAGATACAAACCATACCATAATCCACATAATCAGAACACTGATTGTAGTCGGAATCATAAAAAGACCAATGTTGTTGAGATTGGAGCTTCCTCCAACACTGTCAACGAAGTATAACGCCGCATCGGCCCCCCACTGAAAAGAGAAACTTGAACCCAAATACACTAAATCCCAACTTAATATGACCATATAATATATTACCACTATAAAAACAAATAAAAGCAACATCCATGAAATATATTCCAGTTTCGGATTAATCCGCTTTAAAGTATTCGAAAATGAGTCCTTGAAAGTGAATCCCATACCATATTCCAGAATTAAAAAAGGTATTCCCATGATAGCTATTGCAACCAGATATGGGATGAAGAATGATCCTCCTCCATTGGAGTATACAACATAACTAAAACGCCAGATATTGCCCAATCCCACTGCTGCACCAATCATTGCAAGAATAAATGCCAATGGGGAATTCCATTGTGTTTTCTCTACCATCTTTTTTTCACCTGTTATATTTTTTTCTGAATTTCTTTTAATATATAATTAATCAATGTCAGTGCCTTAAGGAAAATTTTTAATTTCCATCCCTGATTTATTGATTTTTTGAACTAATTTACACAATACCCTAAATTTAAAACAGAAAAAAAGCCACAGACATTTATGAAAGACAAATAAAAAACCATAATCAGATATGCATGGAAGACCATAACATTGAAGGTACGTGGAAAAACAGAAAAATACTCGCCCAAACTACAATCTCATTGGAAAAAACTACTACGATTCACAAAAAACAAATGCAAACAACACGGGAAAAGACTGCAACCTGCAGGTAGTTTCTTCCCATCACCACCAATCTGCCACAAATGCATATACCAGTATACCAACCTAAAAATCAGACAAGAAACATAGGAGCGCCATACTACCAAACCGTCCACGAAAGAGATATTAATGCAGCAATTAAAGAATGTAAACGTTTATTTAATCAAATATGAACTTCCGGTGGGGGAGGGATAGCACGATAATTTATTACATCTCATTAATGTATGCAGCCCGTGAAGTAAGAATCCTCGACTTCTATAAAGTTAAGGTAGTTCAAAATTTGATTATGTCCACATTTTCATTGTCGATAACCCACTGTGTGAATTTTTCACCATAATCCAGTTTTTTCTTTTTAAACTCATCAGCCTTTGCCAAATCATTATCTAAAGCAGGTCTTGAATACCTTGTGACAACATCTCCGAAATCCATTCCTGCAAGTGTGATTTCGGATGCTCCAAGTGCAACTGATAAAAACAGTGCCCTGTCCCCGTCGGTGAAACCGCCAAAGTTGTAGAGATTTCCAACTGGCTGTGCCTGTGTAGTACCCAGTACGTTTGTAAAAAATGATGTTAAAGATGCTATTTTTTCAATGTTGTCTCCGTGAGCATGAATTACCATGTTGGCACCTTTGAAATTGGCAAGCAGTATATCATCAAGGTTTCCATCCAAATCACTGACAACAATGTCCGGAGCAATTCTCTGTTCAATCAGAGCTGTTGTAGCTCCGTCGGCTGCAACAAGCACATAGTCCTTTAAATCATAATTTTCCTTTAAAAAGATGACTTGTTCTTTTAGAGAAGGTCCAGCGCCGAATATAATGTATTTATCTGAAAATCCGACTATTTGACTTAATTCATCTAGAGTAAGACATCCTTCAGTTGATAAAATTTCATCCAATAATTTCGCAGATTCCTCATCGTTTTCACGTGAAAAACCAAAATCTTCAAGAATCTCAATATAATATTTTTCCCAAAGTCCAAATTCCATAATTTAAACCTCACTATATTATATTTAATCTTGTGATTCATTAAATAATTTATCATTGAAAAAATTTAAAAAAAAAAAACAGTGTTGATTCAAAAAAATAGTTCCAATTTCCATTCCTGCAATATTAACAGTGCAAATTTCACTGCTGAAAGAGATTTAAAAATAATTCTTCTTACAAAATCTTACAGGCATTTCTGATTTGAGCAATAAATCCCACACAGAATATTTATCATACAAATTTAAGAGGAACTTACTCAAGAATGCGCTCTATCTCAGTTCTATCCCTGTGAAGAAGAGAACAAACCTCATCAATAGAAAGAGATTTCAACAATTCCCTAATAATATTACATTCACCTTTATTAATGCCCTTATTCATCCATTCATCTTTTCTTTCATTTTTAATTTGAGCAATAACTCCTTCAAAATCTTCTGCCATATTAATCATCACCAGCAATTCTTCCTGTTCACCATCTTCAACATACTCACAAATATTAAGATACATTGCAATTGAAACTTTATCAACTTCAACATCCAGAATGCAATGAGATTTATCCTTAATATAATTCCAAAAATCCAATTATGTGCACTCATTAAACAAATTATTAAAATATATGACATCAAAGCATTAAGAAGAACTGAGTAGGATAACCTACTCAAGAATACGCTCAATCTCAGTTCTATCCCTGTGAATAAGAGAACAAACCTCATCAATAGAAAGAGATTTCAACAATTCCCTAATAATATTACATTCACCTTCATTCATCCATTTAATTTTTCCTCTATTCTCGACTTGAGCAATAACTCCTTCAAAATGTTCTGCCATATTAATCATCTCCAGCAATTCTTCCTGTTCACCATCTTCAACATACTCGCAAATATTAAGATACATTGCAATTGAAACTTTATCAACTTCATCATCCGGAATGCAATGAGATTTGTCCTTAATATAAGTGCAAATCTCTTTTGTAATTTCTTCTTCGCTATCCTCAATCTCAAAAAGAGGTAGAGCGATTAAAAGTGAGGACTCCTCATCGGTCAATTTAATGTTATTGTGAAATTTGTCGCGTATTATATTTAAATCTTTTTGTTTGTTGATTTTTTTGGTTCTAATGATTTGAGGATGATAAGTAAAGTCAAAGTACGTGCACTGATTTATCTTTCCTTCTTTAGAAATTACAATGAGCACCATTTTAATATATTCCTTATATTTGCAGTGCAACTTATCGGCATAGTTTAATGCTTGTTTCAAATCTTTTATTCTCAATGGTCCTTTCTTAAATTCAAAAACCATGATTTTCCCCGACTTTGTTAGAACATGAAAATCCAGGAAATTATGAAATATTTCAGGTTTGATATTTTTAAAAGTTATCGCTTCAGTCGGTAGTATTTCATCTATTTCCTCATTAATACCCAGTATTTTAACTATGTTAGTTAGAAAATACATGAAACAGAATTTAAAAAATAAATCACGATTTTTATCAATTTTAACTGACATAAAATTCACCCATATTTTTTATAATTATCGGATTTTGAAATCCGAATATGACAAGTTATAATTGGATTTAATTGCATATAAATTCTTTGATATGAATCTATGACAATATATATATGTCAATATTAAAAAATAAGGTCAGGTCAATATTATTGTCTCAATATAATGAAAATTACTTATTCACAATGGTGATTTCATGACCGGTTATGCAGGAGTAGAGATTGTTGATTTGTCTTAGGCTAAATCCGACCATGAATGCCGAGATTACCGTTCCGAGATTAACCGCTGCAAAGGTGTTTTTATACCATAAGCCACACATTATTAGAGATATTATTACCATCGATGCATCAAAGGCCATTTTAACTGTTGAAAATCTCCATCCCGTGACGATTACTATTGATTCAACGCATCCCTCACCCGGAAGGGGTGCGATGTTTGCGGGCATGTAGATGAATATCCCCAAGGCTATCAGAAATATGCTTGTCAAAAGAAATGCCACGCACATCATAATAGTTCCGTTGAATGGTATGAATGATACAAGATAGAGTGCAAGGTCTGTGAAATATCCGAACAGTATGCAGTTTACAAGCTGTAGGAGTCTTTTTTTGTGGAATTTTTTTCTCAGAATCGGAAACTGGATTAAAATCAGAGTCGCATTGAATATGAATGTGGTTATTCCAATGTTTATGTTGGTGATTAGTGTAAGGGAGTAGGATATTGAGCTTATAGGTGTTGTTCCAAGGGTTGAGGTGATTGAAAATGCCACTCCAACCGACATTATGAATAATCCGCAGACAAACAGAGAAATCCTTTTAATCATTGTATATTATTATCAATTTTCTCGTTAATATTTTTCATATTTAAACAATATGACAGACTTCGGGACATTATCGGACATTATTGTGAATGAATGCACACATTAAAAATGTTTAATAAGTATAAAATTTAAAAATATATAATAGCTTTGAAAAGCTAATATTGGAGGATAATTTAATGAATGATATTTTATTAATGCTTCCGGGACCTACAACAGTACATCCTAGAGTGCTCAGTGCAATGTCACAGGCTGTTGTAAACCACAGAAGTGCTAAATATGGAGAAATTTTAACTGAAACTACTGAATTAATGAGTGAAGTTTTCCAAACCCCAAATAAATCTTATCTATTAACCGGATCTGGAACTGCAGCAATGGAAGCTGGTGTTGCAAATACTGTAGCGTCTGGAGAAAAAATATTGAATGTTGTTGGTGGAAAATTCGGAGAACGTCTTTTAAAGATTTCACAGACTCATGGAATTGAAACCAAGGAACTTGCAGTTGAATGGGGAACTGCAGTTGACCCTAAGGCTATTGCTGAAGCTCTTGATGAAGACGAAGATATTAAGGCAGTGACTGTAATCCATAATGAGACTTCCACCGGCGTGGCAGCTCCTATCGAGGAAATCGGTAAGGTAATGAAAAATTATGATGCATTATACATCGTGGATACCGTATCATCTCTTGCGGGGGATTATGTGGATGTTGAAAAATTCGGGATTGACGTGTGTTTTACCGGGTCCCAGAAATGTCTTGCTGCACCTCCAGGAATGGCCGGAATTACCTTGAGTGATGATGCATGGGCTGCGGTTGATAAAGTTGAAACTAATACTTTTTATCTTGATATGAAGGCAGTTAGGAAAAGTGGGAACAAGGTTCCTCCTGAAACTCCGTACACTCCTTCAGTTTCACTTACATATGCAATGAATGAAGCTTTGAAAATGGTTATGGAAGAAGGACTTGACAATAGAGTTGCACGCCACCACAAGGCGGCAAAAGCAAGTGTAGATGCTGTTAAGGCACTTGGTCTTGAGCTGTTTGCCGATGAAACTGTTTCATCTGCAACCGTTACTGCAGTGAAAATGCCTGAAGGAATTACCGATGCTGACTTTAGAGGCACTACACGTGACAAGTATGGTGTTGAACTTGCCGGAGGACAGGATCATCTTAAAGGAAACATTTTCAGAATAGGACATATGGGTAATATTTCCTACAAGGAGTTGACTCAAACTTTCGCCGCAATTGGCATGACTTTGAAAGGTTTAGGTGTAATTGACGATGCGGGTGCTGGTGTATCATCCATTGCAGAATCATATTTATGATTCTCATTTTCTTTTTTTTTACTTCAGTTATGTAATATATTTTTAACAATTATAAGTTACAAGTAATTAATTTTTTACATTTCATGCATATGATAAGTTATAAGTTAAAAGTTACACTTGAAATATACCTCTCTAATCATGAGTTAAAAGTTATAAGTTAAAAGTTACACTTGAAATATACCTCTTATAACTTAGAAGTTACACTTGAAAAACCTATCTGAAAATGTCAAAAAGCAATGCCTGAAAAAACTAAATCTATTTAAAAAACAAAAAACAAAAAATAAAACCAACACTAAAGGATGTGAAACTATGTCAAAAAACATTAAAACCGCAGTCGAAGAACTGCACAAACTAATCAATGTCGATAACGTAATCGGCTCACCCATAGAAACCGAAGATAAAATTCTCATACCAGTTATAAAAATAGGAGTAGGATTCGGAGCCGGAGAAAAACTATTTGGAGGAGACGACAGCGAAGCAATAGGTGCTGGAGCAGGAGTGGAACCAACATCAATGGTAGTGATTCCTAAAAAAGGAAATGACGCCGAAGGAGTTAGAGTGCTTGATTTAAGTAAAGGATCTGAAACAACAAAGGCTATATCCGATATAGGACTGATTATAAGCGACCTTGTTAAGACCTTTTTGGACACACAAAAACCAAATGATTACTACGATGAATCCGAATTCATAGAACCTGAATTCACAACATCCGAAAAAACAGAAGAATAGGGATTCGCACCGCATGTTAAACATCCTAGGGATGATTATACTAATAATCATCTTATTCATCATTATTTTACTCTTAACCGGAATAAAAATAAAATTCGAATATGCCAAAAAGGGCAGTGAATTTAAAGGATGTTTGAAAATACTGATTTTTAAAAAAATAAACATTTACACCAGACATTTCCCATCAAAGGACCCCCGTGAAGATGATAACACTGATGGGAAAGAAAAAAAGCAGAAAGACATGAAAAAGATAATCCTCCTGGCAAAACCCTGCCTCGGAGATTTTCTCAACTATCTGAAGTCAGTTCTCAAGACAATGAAGATTAAAAAAATCGAAAACCATATTGTTTTTGGAAGCGCAAGTTATGCCAATACCGGAAAATATATTGGAATAATCTGGGCAGTTTTTTCCATTATAAACTCACTTCACAGTAAAATAAGATTAAGCGCCGAACCATCATTTACCGGAAGCGTTCTGGACGGACACGGCATCAATGAACTTGACGTGTACCCATTAAAAATCCTTGTTCCGACAGTCAGACTGCTTTTAAAAAAGGACGTTCGAAAACTGATAAGGAGTGTTGTGGATGAGCGATGAAATTCTTGATGAAATAAGGCGCAGCTTTAAAATAAAACCTATTACCCACATCAGATTTAAAGAACTTTACGGTTTTACATTTGTCTTTAAGGAAACCATAAATGTTGTGCAAAACACCATATCCTCGGCGGAAATGAAACCACTCGGAATAATTTATTTTGAAAATGATGAATATTACTTCGCACCCCTTGAACATGTCGATAATATCGAGGATATTGTCAGTGAGTATGTCCTTTACATGTCACGTTAATGTGGAAGAGGAATGTCCTCGCTTTGGACAATGACTTCAACGACAAGAGGACCTGTTAAATTCTTTTCAAGAATCATCTCCAAATCCTCAAGATTATCAACCCTTACTCCATCAATTCCATAGCTTGAAGCCAATTTGACGAAATCAGGATTGTTCAGTTCAACTTGATATGGTTTCATCGCATAAAACAATTCCTCCCACTGTCTTATGATTCCATACTCCGAATTGTTCAGGATAAAAACTATGACATCACAGTTCTCCTTTTTAAGTGTTGCAAGTTCCTGAAGATTCATCTGAAAATCACCGTCACCGTTGATGACAACAATCTGCTCGCCGGTTGCAATGTTTGCACCAATGGCCGCCGGAAGCCCATAACCCATCGGCGCCATTGCCCCTGAGAAAAGAAGCTGTCGGGGTTTGTGGGATATCTTAAGAAGTGTTGTCCATGTGGTGTGTGATCCGGCATCGGAGGCAACAATTGTATCCGGAAACCTATCAAGGATTCTTTTAATTGCAGCCTGGGGCTTTAAATCATCGTCAAGACCCTCCAGCCGGTTAGTGTCATCGATTCCGGCCAGCTCATCAATCCATGAAACCTGCCTGAATCGGATTTTAGCGATGAAATCCTCGACTTTTGCGTGGATGGGGCAGTTGCCAATTAAAACATCCCTGTTTATGTTTACATGGATGAGATTGTCTGGAACATATGGAAGTGTTCTTTCGCTTGCCTTAATTCCAAGGGCGATTATGCAGTCGGTATTTTCAAATGCATATTTTGCCCTTTCATTTGAACGCAAACCGCACAATCCAAGGTTTAATGGACTGTCATCAGCTACGATTCCTTTTGCGTGAAATGTTGTTGTAACGGGTATTCTATACTTCTCGACTATACTTCGGATTTGCCTAAAAGATTCTATTGCACCGGCTCCCAGTATGAGGAGGGGTTTTTCTGATTTGTCAATTAGATTCTGTGCACTGTCGATGTTGGACATGTCATCCTCACAAAGATAACACAAATCAAAATCATCAAAATCCTCCTCAAGAAGAATGTCCTTTGAGAGATTGATGTGAATCGGACCCTTTGGGAAATTTTTAAGCTCATAAATTGCAGTCCTAATCATATACATTGCTTCGGTACCGTTGAGGGGATTGTATGATGCACGGGTGATGTGTTTAAATATTTCACTCTGGGGAGTTGTCTGGAAATGGTCGTTTCCCCGGTGTTTAAGTTCATTGTCTCCGGTTAAAATCAGTACTGGGAGATTGTCTTTGAAAGCTGTTGCAATTGGCATTACCGTGTTTAAAGCACCTGGAGATGCCGTTGTGATGCAAACTCCAATCTTGCCGGTTGACCTTGCATATCCGTCAGCCGCATTGGCTGCTGCCTGCTCATGCCTTGTGAGAACATGGTTTATCCTGCTTTCAGACAGTGCCCGGTAAAGGGGCATTATCTGCTCACCGGGAATTCCGAAAACGTCCAGTATATCCTCTTTTTCCAGTATATCCACAATGCCTGAGGCAACGTTCACTCTTCAACCTCCTGATATGAGCCATTATACTCGCCTGATCCCTTAACCGGGAATACAACTGCCTGTGCTATCCTATCACCTGATTTGATTTTAAAGTCAAATTCACCGTGATTATAAACCATGAACATCAGTGTTCCGTAAAATCCCGGGTCTCCAACAGCGGTCTGCACAGACACGAATGACCTCAGAAGTGTTGACCTCGGCAGGTACAGCATTGTGTATCCTTTTGGTATTTTAATTTTCCTTCTGATACTTGCAAGGTATGCTGTGTGGGGTTTTAAGGTGTAAACATCCCCTTCAAGTTCTTCAATTTCAGGCAGGTTCTTTTCATTGTCAATAAGTGAACCGGGGCCTTTCTGCATGTAGATTTTATCCAGTTCCAGGTCGATTCCGGATGGCTGAACCAGATCAGTGAAATCCGGAAACAATTTAATCAGTTCATCTTCACCAAGCATTTTTAATCAAACCCTTAATTTTTCAATAATTTATATATCTGATGTTAATAATATATTTAACTGGTGATACAATGCCTATAATAACAATTGGTGGAAACGATGGAATAAGTGTGGAAAAGAAAAGAGAAATGGTTAAGAAAGTATCTGAAATCGTGGCTGACGCATATGATTTGCCTGTTGAGACAATTACAGTTCTGGTGCAGGCCTATCCTAAAGAAAGCATCGGAGTGGCAGGGGAACTGTTAAGTGACAGAGACTAGAAGAAACTATTTTTTAATGTAGACATCAGATTTTTTACTGATTAAACCTGACTTTTCAAGTTCATTCAGGTTTTTTCTTATTTTTTCATCGAAATTACCGGATTTAAACCTTATCAGTGATTTTTTAATCTCTTCAAAAGTTGAACCGTCAACAGCATCATAGATGCTTTTTTGAAACGGCGCCAGGTTAAATATTATGTCATTTAACGGATTATGAGTGTTTTTAAATGTCCACACATCATCACTTGCCTTTACATCGAACCGGTTCTCCAAATCAGAAATCTGATCTGTCAGCTCATCGAGATATGAAAACTGGGCAAGACCCAACTTGTGTTTTGTTATTTTATTGAGGAATTCCCTGTGTACCTGATTTAAATTGATTTCATCACGTGTATGGAATGTATCAAGAACGTATACTCTCTCGTCAATGACTTCAACAACCTTATAGTTATCCTCATCCTCATCATACTGGATTTGTGAAAATGCCATGACGTTCCACATATTGTCCAGTAGGAAATTTCTCACAAACTCGGCATCCTCAAGACAGTCATAATATCCGAAAATATAATCATCTCCGGCAATCCTTTTTTTGATAACAAAAACATCAAAGACTCTTGTGATGTTTAAACCGTACTTGGAGTTATTGGGATTTCTGATTTTCATTTTAATCAGCTTATCGACGGTTTTTCTGTCAGGTTTTTCATCGGACTTTAAAAGCAAATGGATTTTGCCGTCAATCACCCCAAAAACAATGTAGTGGCCGTTGATTTCATATATTTCAGGGACTGCGTTTATATCCCATCCATTATAATCAAGCAGGTCCCGCAAAAATATTGCATCTTCAAGGGTGTCAAGTTTGGCGTAAGTTCTGGAATTTTTAACTATGTTAAATGAATTTCTGTTTTGGCGAATGTATTTTTCAGTCATTGTGAATAGTTTTTGGTTTTGAGATATAAGTAGATATTGCATCATATTCAGAGTTTTTGCAGTCATGTGCATTTTCCAAGTTCAAATATTGGCAACATTATTTTTCAAAAACCCCTTGTTTTATCGTTTTTTAGAGGAATTTTCTTTTAAATAATTTCAAAATTATTTTATCACATGCACATCAACTCCCAGGAAATATCCTTATGAATATGGTCTATGATTATACTGTATTATTCAATGTTTATTGAAAAAACTAGCATATATTTTTAAGTTATTCTATACATTCAAATGTAAAAAAAAATAATTATAGAATCTCCATCAATAAAAGAAAAAAAATTTATAAAATAACATCACAAAAGTAATAAATATAATTGGAGGGAATTCTTTATCCTGTTGTAATAACAATGTTATAAAGTTGAAACTAATTATAAAATTATTGTAACATTAAAACTTAAAAATAAACTTTTAAACATTTAATAAACATGGATAATATGCTTTTATTATAACTTAGAGTGTTTTTAATGAAGTAAGTAAGAAAATAAATATTAATATACTGAAAATTGTATCAAATTATCTGGATGGAAGGGATTTTATTGAACTTTAAATGGAGTTATATTATACTTTTAATGTTACTGTTCTTGTGTGCAACTGTTTGTGTAAGTGCAACTGAAACCAATAATACTTATGATGTTACCACATCTGATGCATCATGTGAAAATTTAAATGAAGAAATATCTGAGGATATAAAGAACGGATATCTATCATGTACAAATGATAGCGATATTCAGGCCAGTGGCGAAGGTACTTTCTCACAGTTAAATTCTGAAATTTCATCACATACAGGTTCCATTAAATTAAATAAAGATTATAAATTTAATCCAACCTCAGATAAAAGCATCACAATTGCCAAAAATATAATAATCGACGGTAATGGCCATACTATTGACGGATCAAATCGTGTAAGATGCATAAATATTAATGCAAATTTAAAGGTAACATTAAAAAATTTAACAATAATGAACGGATATTCCACAGCCAAAGGTGCAGGCATCAGAACAGGTGATAATGTTGAATTATTATTAATAAACTGTGTTTTTAAAAACAATAAAGTTTACAATGCAAATGGTGCAGCTTTAACCACCGGATTGTACTCCAATATTAAAATCCATAATTCTTATTTTGAAAACAATACATCTATCCGTGAAAGTAATAAAAGTTGGGGTGAATTCAAAGCAGGAATGGGCAGTGCAATATATGCAATTAGTGGAACAAATCTTACAATATCACAGTCCAGGTTCACATCAAACAACGCTTATCTAAGTACAATATTATTGGTTAGTTTCTATGGAGATAAAATTCTTAAAACCAGTAATTTAAATGTTGATAACTGTTATTTTAACAACAACACATCTAATTCTCACGGCGTGATTTATCTGGATGAATTTGGTCAGGGAATCATTGCTAATTCAACTTTTATACACAATAAATCACCCGGAGGAGGCAGTATTTTAATATTGGATAGTTGTCCTTATGCAATTGTTAAAAATTGTTCCTTTATCGAAAACATTGGAAATACAGGAGGTGCAATCCGTATGAGCAGATACAACAGTACTTCTTTTTGCAATGCTGAAATTTATGACTGCAAATTCATAAATAATCACGGATCATATGGGGGAGCAATAAATTTAGTAACCGGTTCTACTTTAAAATTATACAATTCAACATTCATGAATAATGTTGCAACAAATAACGGGGGAGCAATTTATACTCAGGAATCTTCAACATTATCCGTTTATAATTCATCGTTTACGAATAATAAAGCTGCCGGCGGAGGTGCAATTTACTGCTCAAAATCCGCATTGAATATTTATGATTCAACATTTGATAATAATAAGGCCGACAGTAGCGGCGGAGCAATACGCATTACCTCCGGAGGGAATTGTGAATTAAACATTAATAATTCCACTTTTAATTCAAACACAGCTAAAGCTAATGGCGGAGCAATATATTCAACTGTTAAAACAACTATCAAAAGTTCTTATTTTAATTCCAACACTGGAATATCAGGCGGGGCAATTTGCATGGCAAATTCACAGAATAGTAAGTTGAATTGTTATAATTCATCATTTAATACAAATAAAGATAATTCCGGAGGTTCTGCAATTTACAGTAATGTTGAATCATTCAATCGTATAATTATTCAAAAATCTGATTTTGAAAATGACAAAATTTGGATTAAAAAAGATGACTGCAAAATAGTAATTCCATATTTAACTTTCACCGTTTCCAATGTTGTTTATCCAGATAAACTAGATATCAATGTTAAATCTAATGTTTCAGGCACATATATTATTAAAGTTGGAAATAAAAAACAAACTGTCAAATTAAATGCCAACACTGCTAAAACTGTTAGATTCGAAGGTTTAAGTGCCGGAGAATATAATGTTGAAATGATTTATACTGAAACTACAAATTATAATAATATTTTAAAAAAAGCTTCAGTTAAAATATTAAAGGCATCATCTAAAGTTACAATCAATCCTGTTGGTAATCACAACTACGGTCAAAATTTTGACATTGGTTTCAATGTTGTTAATCGTACATCCGTAACGTATACTGTTAAATCAAAAAGTGGCAAAATTGCAGTCGCCAATACCAAGTGCAATTCCAATACGATATCCATTCCTGTTTTAAATGTTGGTGAATATGTTATCAGTGTTGCTAATAGTGAAAATGAGAATTATACCGGTTTTGTTGCTTCGGCTGCTTTTACTATATTAAAAGTCACACCAAGTATTAATGTTAATACCGTAAATGTTAATTATCCCAATGATGTTGTAGTTAATGTTCACTCCGATATTGATGGAACATATATTGTTAAAGTCGGAGATAACTCACAA
>CACYBU010000254.1 GCA_902772665.1 uncultured Methanobrevibacter sp.
CGGGCCCGACGGGAATTGAACCCGCGACAACAAGGTTAAGAGCCAAGTGCTCTGCCAGACTGAGCTACGGGCCCGTGTGAAAAAATTCTCACATCAATATGTATATCATTTACTATATTTAACTATTTTGTTTTTGTATTATTTCCTAAATCCTAAACTATTTGCCTAACTCTAATAAAAGTTATTCTTCTTCAGGTGCCTTCTGGTCCAGCTGGTATTTTTTACGTCCGTAACATGACAGGGGATTGTTTATTCCTTTGCAGGACTTGTCCGGATGGCAGAGATTGGGAAGGTGTATCTTTATTTTCTCACAGCTCATTGGAGTGTACCATTTGGTTTCGCCTTCATGGTTAATGTCCACTTTTTCATGCATCCCGAATCCCAATTTTGAGATGATGTTAATTTTCTCTTGTGGCTGGTCGTCAAAAAGGGGTGGTGTACAGTTATCTGCGGCGTCAAATATTAAAGGAAGGATTTCATTTTCGGTTATTGATAAATCCGGATCCATGTCGGATACTTTGATTGTTTCATCGGAAGCAAATATTCCAGGATAGAGTCTTGCATATGATGCAAAGGATGTTAAAAGAAGTACAATTGCATCGTTACGCCCTCCTGAAGATACTCCCTCAACGGTTGCCTTAATGCATGGTGGAAATGCGTCAGGATTTAATTTGCCTCCCTTAACTGAACCGTAAATGCCTCCACTTCCGGCGTAATACTGGTTGTATTTTCCGGTTTCAGAGGGTATGAATTCTTTCAAGTCATCGCCTATTTTTATTATTGCGGGATGGATTTCAATTCTTGCTGACATTTCTTTTATGCGGGCAATGTATTCCTCAGTTTTCTGCATTATCAGTCTTGACAATATCTGTTCCTTAACACTATCTCCGATGAGTATATTATACATTCTTTCAGGACTTCTGTCTGTGAATTCATCTCCAAAACGGTACATGAAGTCTTCCTGCTGCAGTATGATGTCACCTTCATCTATCAGTAAATCTGTGAGTTTCAGTTTTTTTGTTGCGATAACTTCACTCAGGGATTTCCAGCTGATTGCACCGTCAACTTTAACCTCGTCAAGAACTTCATCTATTATTTCAGCCCTTGACATCGGAGGTATCTTGGCCAGCCTTTCAAGAATAAGTGCTCCCTGTGATTCGATGAAAAGTCTGGTTTCACGTGAGCCGAGGTTGAAGTGAACTGCAATGGCTTGACATAGAATGTGGAATGTTACAACGTCCTGGGTGAAGATTTCCTCGTTTGTCAGGTATTCGAATTCTGACTGAACATAATTCTTATTATTCTTTTTTTCAATTGCCCACTGAATGCGTTTCATGCATAAATCAGAATATGATTTTGGAATCAGACTGTCATCTGAAAACTTCTGATTATTTGTGTGAATGCATATGTTAATCAGATTTTCGTCTTCCTCAAAAATCTGATTCAAATCTCCGTACTGTCGGATTATTGATTTTCCTTCGTCGGATAGTGGATTTATAAATGAAACTTCAGCCATGTTTTTTACTTTTTATTTCATATATTAAATAGATAACTCATTTTTAAAATCAATATTGGTTCCGGCTTGTCATGCATACATCATCAAAAAGCACTAGCACAATCTATATATTACATTCAAGAAAAATCAGATATTCAAATCATCCATCACAAATCATAATTATATGACTAATTAAAACGATAGTTATTAAAACAACATATCATTTAATCATAGCCAAAATTAATTATATTTCATGTGTTGTCATCGGAATAATGACAGGTCTTGTTTTTCATGCGGGCATTAAATTCAATCTGAAATGCATCTGATTAAACAAGTTTTATTAAATAGTAACAATATAATTATTAATGCTTAAAATAAATAAGGGGATAAGATAAATGTCAAAGATTTTTATTTCATGTGCACTACCCTATGCAAACGGACCGTGTCATTTGGGCCATATCCGTTCTACATACCTTCCAGCAGACATATATGCAAGGTACAATAGGATGGTTGGTAATGACGTGCTGATGGTTTGCGCTACAGATGAACATGGAACTCCAATAGCAGTAAAAGCAGATAAAGAAAATAAAAAGCCTATTGAAATTTCCAAAAGGTATCATGATATGATTGTAAGTGATGTTGAGTCAATGAACATATCACTTGACAGTTTTACAAGAACCACAGACAAAGCTCACTATGAACTGGCTTCAAACTTCTTTAAATCATTGTATGATGAAGGATATATTTACAGGGAAGACATCAAGCAGTTATACTGTCCAAACTGTAAAAAGTTCCTGCCCGACAGATACGTTGAGGGACTCTGCCCTGTATGCGGATCCGAGGCAAGGGGAGATCACTGTGAAAAGTGCGGAAGGGCACTTGACCCCAC
>CACYBU010000255.1 GCA_902772665.1 uncultured Methanobrevibacter sp.
ACTGTAAGTACTAAACATTTAAGAAATAAAATTGCAGGTTATGTAACCAGACTTGTAAGATTAGAACAAACTCAAGACTAAGTTTTGTTCTTATTTTTTACTATTTTTTTAACTAACTATTTTTTTGATATTCAATTTTTAACTTGTTTTTTCCACACTCTAATTAAAGTATATAAATGTGGTTAAATAAAAATATATATGTATATTTTGTTTGGTTCGGTATATTGAACAAAATTTCAATTTAGAAATAGGTGAACTTATGGATTTGATAGTAGCAAAATTTGGAGGAACCTCGGTTGGAAACGGTTCCAGAATTAAAAAAGCGGCGCAGTCCGTGGTAAATGAGTATATGAAAGGTAATCAGGTAGTAGTTGTAGTTTCAGCAGTTAATAAAACTACTGATGAACTTTTAGGATTATCTGATGAAGCTATTGGCGCTAGTTTGACTGACAGGCAGAAGGCAGAAATTATGGCCATGGGTGAATTGACTAGTGTCAGATTATTTGCAGCGACTGTTGAATCTTTAGGTGTTAAGTCTGAATATATTGATCCATATAGTGAATTATGGCCAATTGTAACTGATTCCAATTCTTTGGAAGCAAGCATTGATTTCAATACCACCACAAAAAAGATGGATGGTATTAAAAATCTTGTTAATCAGGGAATCATACCTGTTGTTTGCGGATTTTTAGGACAGGGTCCAAGCGGTGAGGTCACCACACTCGGAAGGGGAGGAAGTGACATTACAGCATTCCTGCTTGGTCATTGTCTTGATGCAAATGAGGTTGTTATTGTTACTGATGTGGAGGGGGTAATGTCAACTGACCCTAATAAAATTGAAGAGGCTCAGCTATTAGATGAAATCTCAGTTGAAGAAATGAGAGATTTAGCTACTCACGGAGCACAAGTTCTACACCCTCATGCATTAAAATATAAAGATCCATCCATATCTGCTAAAATCATCAATTTCGCCCATGGAGATTTATCTTCTAAAGGTACACGTATTGTAGGTCCCTTTGAAGGAGATATGATGAAATGCGTAACCAAATACAAGAATCCTATTTCTCTTATAGCCATTGTTGGTGAAGCAATGCTTAAAAAATCTGGTTTAATTGCTGATTTATCTGGAAGGCTTGCTGATTCCGATATTAACATTTTCGGCATTTCAGCGGGTCAAAATTCAATAACTACATTTGTTGAAAAATCTGATTCCAACAAAGCTTACCATTTACTGCATCAGGTTGTTGTTGAAACCGATGTATTAAGTTCTCTATCTTTAGGAAGAGACACTGCAATGATTACATTTGTAAGTCCGGATATTATTGATACTCCGGGAATAATTTCAGATATTACAGATCCACTTAGAAAAAATGATATTAATATTGTTGAAATTATTTCATCACAGACAGCAGTTGTATTATTTGTTAACTGGGAAGATGGTGAAAATGCACGTGAATTAATTAATGAGGTTTTAGAATGAAATTTGAAGGAACTTATGTTGCAATGGTGACTCCATTCACACAGGATAAAGAAATAGATGAAGAAGGATTTAGATCCAATATCAATTATTTGATTGATAAAGGAGTAACAGGTTTGGTTGGTGCCGGAACTACCGGTGAATCCGCCACTGTCAGTCATGAAGAGCATCAAAGAATCATTGATATTCTAGTTGATGAAGTCAACGGCAGAGTTGAAACCGTCGCTGGAACCGGAAGTAATGCAACTTCAGAAGCACTTTCACTTACCAAATATGCCTATGATGCCGGCGCTGACTCTGCACTGTTGATTACTCCATATTATAACAAACCGCAGTCACAGGGTTTAATTGAACATTACGGGTCTATTGCTGAAGCCGTTGATATTCCTATTATCGCATATAACGTACCGTCCCGTACAGGAATTAATATGGATGTTGAAACTATTGTGGAAATGGCTAAAATTGATGGTGTCGATGCTGTTAAAGAAGCTAGTGGAAGTGTTGATAAAGTATCAGATATTTACAGGGCACTTACTCACGAAGAACTTGAAGATGACTTCAGCATTCTTTCAGGTGAGGATTCACTGACATTGCCTCTTATGGCAGTTGGTGCAACAGGAGTAATTTCAGCTTCTGCCAATATCGATGCAAGAAGAATGGTTTTAATGGTTGACAGTATCTTAAACGATGATTATACAAGAGCAATGGAACTTCACTATGAAATGCTAGAATTAATCAGAGTTTTATTCATTGAAAGTAATCCCGTTCCGGTTAAAACTGCAATGAGAATCATGGGATTGCCATCCGGACCATTAAGACAACCTTTAGCAGAAATGCAACATGAAAATGTAGAACTTCTTAAAAAAGCATTAAAAGATTCTGAATTAATTTAATGGAGTAATAATATGATTAAAGTAGCAGTAACTGGAGCTGCAGGAAGAA
>CACYBU010000256.1 GCA_902772665.1 uncultured Methanobrevibacter sp.
CTTCCCTCTTCCATGCCCATTTTAAGAATTGATAATGTTGAGGGTTCCAGAGCAAATATTTTGGAATCTGGATTGTTGTCCTTTAATTTTTTACCGATTCCTATAAGGGTTCCACCGGTTCCAATACCTGAAACAAATGCATTAACATCAGGAACGCTATTAATGATTTCCTGACCTGTTGTATTGTATTGGGCTTCAGGATTTAGTTTGTTATCAAATTGAAGTGGTCTGAAAGCATTGTTTTCATTTGCAAATTCTTCAGCAAGTTCAAGTGCTTTTTTAAATCCTCCTTCATCTTTAGATACCAGATGAACCTGCGCCCCATACATCTCAATAAGTTTCCTTCTCTCAAGTGATACCCAGTCTGGCATGAATATATGTACCTCATGGCCTAGAAGGGCGCCGATAGCACTGAATGATATGCCTGTATTTCCGCTAGTAACTTCTACAATGGCCTGTCCTTCAGTTAGTTTGCCGTTTTCTCTTTCTTTTTGAATAATATATAATGCAATTCTGTCTTTGATACTTCCAGAATAATTGTAAAATTCAAGTTTAGCATATATGCTTCCCGGTTTTCCTTCAAATTCGTAATTAATCTTTATCATTGGCGTATTGCCGATTAACTTATCTACATCCATAACTATTCAACCCAATTTAACGGTATAAGTATACTTATGTATCTCACTTAAAAAATACTTTTTTATAATTGATGCAATAATGCCAAAATAATTAATTCTAAAAACTTGTAATGTTTAGATTATTAAGAAGAATTCAGATTTCAAACATGAAAACGAGTTGGAATTTTGGTCAGGCAATGTTAAAAAGGGAAAAGGTACTGGAAAATTATTTCTATGAAACCTTTTATGTCGACGATTTTAAGATAGGTCTCAATGAGTATGAGGATAAAGGTCATATTAGATATATATGGTGTGGTTCGAGAGGAAGTCTTGTATTGGCTGATATGGCGAGTTTAAGAATTGGTCTTGACCCTTTAGTCAGCAAGTATTATAAATTAAATGGAGAAACACTGTTTTCATAAAATGTATTAAGTTCAAGGCATACAATGAGGATATGCCTTTTTCGGATGAAATGTTTGATTTTGTATTTACAATCAACTCCCTTGGCCACGTTGATAATCTGGACGATACCATTTCAGAAATCAACGTGTTTTGAAGGTTTGAGGGGTTTTCGGCATTAATGTATATGCCAATCACAAGCCTACAAAAACGAAAACTCATACAATTGATTTAAATTTGGAAGGAAAATTTCCTGGATGTTTTTGAACTTATTGAAGAAATAGTATATGAAACTGTTTAAAAGACAGGTTTTAAAGCTAATTTGGATGACCCTAATTTTTATTAACAAAAAAATAGGCCTGCAATTTTACTTTTAAAATTGAGAAAAGTTAAGGAGTAGGTTAGTGTGAGTGATGAGACTTTGAAATAAGATACAGATAGTTTCAATAAATTATTCAGGGAAAATAAAAAAATTAAAATAAAGAAAATAATGCATTAAAAAATAGAAAGGTTGTTAAACTGGTCGATAAAATCAAATTAACTTTTTAATTTTTTCGTAATATTTATATATCTTTTGGAACATATAATATACCTAACTAACGGTAGGTAGTAAAAATGAATACCAAAGAAAGAATCTTCGATGTATCACTTGATTTATTCTCTAAAAAAGGTTATGATTCTGTTTCACTGAGAGAAATCGCAGATGAAGTGGGAATTAAAAAAAGCTCAATATATAGTCATTATTCAGCAAAGGAATTAATATTGATTGATATATTTGAATATTTTACAGACCAATTTGAAAACAATGATTTGCTCAACAGTAAGGAGTTCCTTCTGACTCCAGACAATAAAGCACTGCTTCAAAATCCAGAGATGTTCTACCACAAGGGTTCTCAAGCCGTAAAAGAAATGCTGTCCGAGAAGAGAAACCTGAAAATCTGTAAATTAATATTTATCCAGATGCATCACAACGAGAATATAAGGTCATTTTTCAAAAATGAGATACTAATAAAACCCTTAATGCACTGGACAAACTTTTTCAGGATTTTAAAAGAAAAAAAAGTAATCCGCAAAGATACTGATCCGAAATTATTGGCAAAAGAATACTACAGTTTTCCTATATTCCTTCTTTTGGAAATGTTTGTTAAATATGATGACATACCTCAAAGTTCGATAGATAACTTTTTCGATGAAACAGAAGATCATATCCTATTCATTCTTGATTGCGTGAAGGTGAAATAAAATGTCTGAAGATTTTAACGTTCAGGATTATCTGGCAGACGGTATAGAATACATCCTTAAGGATGCTCTACGCACAGTATATAAAAATCCAAAGGAAAGTTTGTTTTTGCTTAAATTCACAAAAAATGCTAAAAAAGCAACAAAAACAAGACAAAAGTACTATGAAAATGGTAAAAATATACCTGCCTTTTTAATAGCAAGCATTACAAGCAGCTGCAATCTGCACTGCACGGGATGTTATTCTAGAGCAAATGAATCATGCAGTGACAGCCAACCTCAAAATCAGCTTTCAGATAACCAGTGGGAAGATATTTTCAGACAGGCAAAAGAAATTGGAATAAGTTTCATTGTTCTTGCAGGTGGAGAGCCTATGATTAGGCGTGATGTAATTATCAAGGCATCAAATTATCAGGAAATCCTATTTCCAATATTTACAAATGGCACATTGATAAACATGGATTATTTAAAACTGTTTAATAAAAATAGGAATCTTGTACCTGTACTGTCTATCGAAGGTGATGAGGAAATCACTGATTCAAGACGTGGAAAAGGAGTTTACACTCAACTAATAAGTGCAATGAACATGATGAAAAAGAATAATATAATTTTCGGTGCTTCACTTACATTTACAAAAGGAAACATGTCTTCATTGGTTTCAGATGAATTCATTGTGAAATTACATGATTTTGGATGTAAGGTAGTATTTTTCATTGAATATGTTCCGGTTAATGAAGAAACGGTAAGTATGGCACCAGATGAAAATGAAAGGGAATTGATGTTCAGTGAAATCAATCGTTTACGAAAGCATTATTCAGATATGATATTTCTATCATTTCCAGGTGATGAAAAAACATCGGGAGGATGTCTTGCTGCAGGAAGGGGATTTTTCCATATTAACTCCCATGGAGGTGCAGAACCCTGTCCGGCATCACCATATTCGGATATAAACGTAAGTGATACATCATTACTTGAAGCGTTGGACTCAAAATTATTCAGGTCCCTAAGAGATGGAGGAATTCTTTTTGATGACCATGAAGGAGGATGTGTTTTGTTTGAACACAGAGACGAAGTTGAAAAGTTACTGGAATGAAACGTTTTTTTATCAACATCACAAATAGTATTAATCAGTGATTATAAAGATATTATTATGACAAGGAGATTTGCAGTAATCGACACAGAAACCAACTGGAGGGATGAGGTAATGTCTATTGGAATTGTTATTGCCAAATGCAGAAACTTCAAAAAAACCGATTCCCGTTATTATATTTTGCCCAGTGAAGAGAAAATAGGTGGTATGTATTCTAAAAGCATGAGAAAAACAACACATGAGATACTTACAGGTCACAGAACTGAAGTTATAACCGATTTGAAAAGTGTACTTAATTTTCATGGCGTTGATGATTTGTTTGCTTACAATGCATCTTTTGATAAGAATCATTTACCTGAACTTTCTGATTATTGCTGGCATGATATCATGAAAATTGCAGCCTACAAACAGCACAATCCTTCAATTCCAGAACATCTGCCCTGCTGTAAAACGGGCAGATTGAAAAGAGGTTACGGTGTTGAACCAATGCTTCAGATGCTTGGTGTGGAAGATTACTGTGAAACCCACAATGCAATTATCGATGCAAGAGACGAATTAAGGATTATGATTGAATTGGGTTATGATATTGATTATTATCCAGAAATCTGAATCCGGTTGATGTATTATGGCAACTACTGTTGAAGTTAAAAAGATTGATATTACAGATTTAAATACTGCAAATATTCAATCTTTTGGATATGATGAAATGCTTAAAGACCATTACCCTTTCGACAAGGCAAAACAGTATCAGATGGAAATACTTGACAAACTGCAGGAGTTTCTGGAAATTCCGTTATTTTAAATATCTTGGTGATATGAGATGATAATAAAGTGTTTGATAGTGGGACTGGGAGGGGGAATAGGGTCAGTAATAAGATACCTGCTTGGAATGATTCCGTTAAATGAAACAACTTCTTTTCCAATTAATACGTTTCTGATTAATGTGATAGGTGCTGTTGCAATTGGTTTGATAGTATTTTATGCTACGGATAATGTCGATGAAAATTGGCTTCTGTTTTTAAAGGTTGGGCTCTGTGGAGGTTTCACGACATTTTCAACATTTGCCATTGAAACCTGTGCCCTGTTAAAGAATGGAAATGCAACAACTGCTTTTTTATATGTTGTCTTAAGTATTTTAGTGGGAGTATCAGCGGTGTTTTTGCCGGATTTGCTGCTTCATAATTAAAAATTTTTGTTAATATATTGTGGTAATCATCAATGCCATAGCAGGATTGTCTTTTCCATAACTATAAAAATTATTACTTATAAATTTATTAAATAGTTATGTTTGACAATAATGTTTATTCACAAATGTTTTCACTTAAATACATGAAGGATGTGCCTAAGGATTATGATGTTTCCAGAATACAGTATACCTTCGATTTTATTTATCTTGTTTTAAAGCGTAACACTCATATTGACAGTGCCGTTAAGAGTGTTGCCACTGAATATGGTTTATCCGAAAGTTACCTTATGAATTATCTGGTTGAAAATAAATATATTCTTTCAAAGGACAATATGGATGCTTTTTTCAAACAGCTTAATGACTACAGTACCAAAGCATTAAAAAAAATTCTAAAAAAGCATGGCTTGAAAACATCCGGTAAAAGAGAAAAGATTGAAAAAAGAATCTTTGAAAATAATCTTCTTAGAAGAGAGTATCATCTTTCTTCAAAATCCAAGGTATTTTACAGCAACAAAAAAAGAAGGATTAAAATTTATGATGAATATCTGAGTGAGAATTATTACTTCAATGAGTTCAATGACTTTTACATGGACAATTATCGCAAAAAAGAGGCTAAAATACCTGTTGAATTTATCAAACTGCACATTAATAAATCGATTGAAGATGAAAACCATACAAATTATATAATTAATAATCATATAATGGCCAAACACTATAACATGAAAGAGAATTACACAAAAATGCTTGACTGTGTTTTGAAAATATTCTGCATCAACATAAATCCCATCTGGAAAATCAACCAATTAAAAGAACATACTGGTCTTTTGTTTGATACTTATGATTGTCTGATATTTTTAAAACATAAATTAGGTAAAAATCGCATCATCAATAATTTTTATTTGATTTGGGATTCATTTGATTTTAACACGATTATTGTACACAAATTTGAAGCATACTGGGTTTTAAAAGACATTTTGAACATAAAAGACTATAATAAACTTAATAATAAATTAAATGAGCACTTTTATAGGAATGAAGATTTAAAAATTAAAAGGATTACTCAAAAAACATTGTTTGATTTTTAAGAAGGTCTGATATTTATGAACATTCTGATTTCAAATGACGACGGTGTTTATGCACCTGGAATACTTGCGGCAAAACAGGCTGTTGAAGACCTGGCCGATGTTACTGTTGTAGCTCCGGATAAAAACAACAGCAGTGTAGGCCGTCGAATTTCTCTATTCAAACATTTAAAAATAGAAAACTGTAAACTTGATGACGGCAGCGAAGCATTTTCCGTTTCGGGAAGCCCAGCTGATGCTGTGATTGTTGGTGCTGAATATGTGATGGATAAAAAACCGGATCTGGTTATAACAGGAATAAATCAAGGTATCAATATTAGTTGCGACATTACCTCTTCCGGAACGGTATGTGCTGCCCTTGAAGCAGTCAGTCTGGGAATTCCGGCAATTGCAGTTTCCCTTTATATGGACCCTGAAACTTCATTTAAAAAGGATGATGAAGGTGAATGGTATATTGATTATGATTTTAGTTTATCAAAGAAAGTGCTGCATGATATTGTTTTAAAAATAATAAATGACGGATTTCCACAGGGCGTGAATTTATTTAATCTGAATGTTCCATCTAATTACGAATCCGAAGAGGTTGAAATTACAAGTCTAGCACCTAAAATGCTAGATAAAAAAGTCATTGACAATACCAATAAGCAAAAGGAGGAATTTTTCAACTACGATTTGAATGACGCTAACAGTGGAGATGATTTAATAATGATTACATCAAATCTTGTTAAGGAGTATCCTCAAGGCAGTGACGGTTATACACTGATAGTTGAAAAGAAACCGAGTTTAACTCCCCTAAATGTCAATATGACTCATCATAAACTGAAAAACTACTAAGGAGATGATTAAAAATGAATTTAGACTATAATAAACTGAATAATATCTATTATGAGGACAATCATATTATATGGTATTTGAAGTTCAAATCATATTCCCCGTATGCTGATGAACAACAATGGGTTTTTGCTTTTGAAAACACTAAAAAGTATCCCGAAGCTAATATGAAAAGAGATATGGTACATGTTTTAAATTGTCTGAAAAAAGGTTATCCTTTAGATAAAATATATTCAGAACTCGACATTTTGACCGAAATACAAAACGAATTAATTTCACAAAACCTAATTGTCAGTGATTCAGCAGATGATGTGGATGTTAATAGTGAAGTTATGAAATTAAATAACAGCCAGTTATTAGATTTGCTTAAAAAATATGGGATAAAATCATCAGGCAAAAGGAAAAAACTTGTTAAACTGGCGATTGAAAACATTCCAAGTTATGAATTTGATAATGCGGAATTTGAAATAACCCCTGATGGTGAGGAGTTTTTAGCTGAAAATGAGTGGATAAGATACTATGATTTCGCTTTAACTTCATTTATCTTCGATGATTTCTACATGTATATTGAGGAGAATGATGGTGAAACATTTGATTTGGTTTTGGATTTTATAGATAAACATTTTGAAATTGCTAAACATGATGAGAAATTCGGATATTATGATGCATGTTTAAAAGCCAAAGCATTAGCCTATTTATATGATAAAGATTATCATTCCAGTTTGATTTGGGAACTGAAAAGATTTATTTTCAGAACAAATCCTCAATATTATTCATATATTGATTATTATTTTGATCTTCTGATTTTTGATCCAACCAATATTGACTGTATTAATCATCTTAAACGTGAATTGGAAATTTATGATATTACGGAATTATTTGATGAATCATGGGATGAATCTGATTTGAAAAAACAGTATCTCACAAAAGAGGAAACTTTTAGTTATCTGAAAAGATCACTTAAGTGTGATGATTTGGATAGTTTAAGCGATCATTTTAAGGATAAATATCTTGATACTGCAGATGAATATTTTAACTTTTCACTTTACTATTACAAAAAGCATTATTATCTGCTGTCCTCTGAATTTTTTGATTATGTCCTCGATTATGATCAAACTCACAACGAAGCACTATACTATGAATCATTATCATTCATACATTTAAAGGATTGGCAGTGGGCGGGCACAAGAATTGATGAGGCTTTAAAAATCAAACATGATAATTCAAAATACCTCACCGCCAAGGGAATAATATTATTTGAAACAGGCAAGAAAGATGAAGCTATAAAATACTTTAAAAATGCTTTAAAAATAAATCCTAATGATTCAATGATATATAATGCTATTGGTGTATGCTATAATCATGCAGGAGAAAATAATAAAGCCCTTGACTATTTCAATAAGGCTATTGATTTATCAGGAGAATATATTCGCCCTGTATTAAATAAAGCCAAAATTCATATTGGGTTAAAAGAATACGATAAAGCCGAAGAATGCTTTAAACAGGCATCATTAATTTCAGATACTGATGAAAATTATTTAATTGAAAAGGGATGTTATAACTTAATTAGAAAGGATTTTGAAAATGCTGAAAAATGTTTCAATGAATGTTTGAAAAGACATCCAAAATCAGTTCAGGTGCTTGAATTGAAGTATCTGTCTTTATATGAATTAGGATATAAAAAAGAGTATAATGAATACAAAAATAATTTATCCAAACTGGATTTATTGTTTGTTAAAAAATTCGAGAATTACTTGAAGGATTGATGGAGTTATAGAAAATGTTTTCGGAAAAAATAACTTTTGATGAAATTGTAGGTGATTCAGATGAACTGATAGTTATTATGGAAATACTTATTGCCAATGGAAGTATTACTCGCAAAAGAGCATAGGAGATTAAAAAACAGTTGACAGACGAATATCATGAAGGTAAAGTTCAGGAAAAGGATCTTTTATTAAGATTATCTTATCTTAAAGTAGGTATTGATATTCCAAAAGAGATGGGAGTTTTAAGAGAAACAATTGATTCTGATTTAAAATTATGTCCATATTGTTTTCAGCCTGTTGATGAAACAACAGATTCCTGTCCTTTTTGCGGTTATGATTTGATACATGAGGAAGAACTTGATTTGACTGATGTTAAAATTGTTGACAGTATAGACGAGTTTGATTTATCATCATTTGATGATTTTGAAAAAAAATTTTTAACCGATAATCATATTGATGAAGAAGATGAAGATGGGATAAACATCACAGATATAATTGCAAGACTGGAAAATGAGGGTGTGTTTGAAATTTTCAGTTTTGATGAAAGTTACTCAAATGATACTAGTCCTGACATTGATCTGTTTTCAATTTTGGTGAAAATGAATGATGGCTGTGAATTTTTCCAGGCATATAGAATTACATTAATCAATCAGGATTATCAAAAGATGAATTATATGATCTGGCCATTAAACGAAATTTCATCAAAAACAATAATGAAATTGCCGAAGAGGGTTATAAATTTGTCATAAATAATGATTGGATGTTTTTTTACGAGGAATATCTCAATACTTTTAATTTTGATGATTTCCACAATTTCTACAATGAATCCAAATTTGATTTAAACACCACTGCTATTAACTTTTTAAACAGGCATCTTAAAATAGCACGTCAAAATCGGGATTTTAACAGATTAATTGCATCCTATGTAGCTAAAGGGCATGTCTATGATCATATGGGCAAATACAGGAAATCATTGAAATTTGAGTTAAGAGTATTCATTCTTAATTTAAATCCGCTATATCTGGACGTGAAAAACTCTCCTATCATGTGTTTTTAGATGATTACAACATAGATACGCTGTGCAACTTCAGTAAAGTATACTCTTTAACGGAATTTAAAAAATATTTCAATAAGGAATGGAAAAAAATTGAATTTGAAAAAATATATGTTCCAAAAAAGCACTGCAGGAAAATTTTAAATGATATGCTGAAAGGTGCCGATTTGGATGAGTATATTGATTGGATAAATGAAAAATATTTTTCCAACTATTATGACTGAATACCTGTTTGGAATAGAATGTGAATAGCATTGATACTTTATTATAGAAAATTTTCCATCTATTTACACTTTATATTTCTTTAAAAACAATTATTGATAAGATATTAAGTTTTAATCATTTATTTATGAGGCTTGTGGGCGAAAAAAATATTATAATAATTATATTTATTAGGATGCGGGTAAACATGTTCAATCATGTCATTTGTAAGTAAAAATCCCTGATGGTTAATATCCGGATTAATAACAATGCCTGCGAAGTTTTTATTTCCCATATAATCAAGTATGTTAATAAAAGGCCACAGAGTAGTGTTAAAAGCATCCACCTTATTTTTGATGATGTCACATTCCTCTTTACTAGTGAAAAGTGGAATGAAAAATGAACCCTCCTCCATACCAAGTGTCAATTCCATATTCCATGAATATGCACGAACAAAAAACGCTGACCTAAGTAGCAAAAATATTTCTTTCAAATAATCTTGCTTATTTTCCGCATGGCGAGCTTTGTTGAGTAATTCCAAAAGTTTACTGTTATCAAGACTGTTTATATCATCTGGACGTTGTGAAATTTGAAATTTAACTTCATCAAATATTCTTATTCGTTTTAAATCCACATCATTATCCTCAATATTTAAACTTAAAATAAATTCATTTGAAAAATCCTTGTTTCCCAGTTTTAAATTTAATAATCTGCGTATATCCCGTGATTTATTATTTATTTTCACTCTAGTGGCAGAGAAATAACCGCAAACCATATTACGTGAAACATAAGGATCATATAAACCTTCAAATGTGAAATTCAACTGACAAATGACATATATTATTCCACATGCCCAAATTTCAGGTTTATCCTTGTTAAATGAAAAATCTTTTGTATCTGCAAGTTTTTTTGCAAGTTTAACACATAAATCTTTATATTCTTCGTTGAGGTATTCGTCTGAAAATTCACTTATCATTTGAATTATTTCTTTAAGGGTTTCATTACACATACTATCAGTTATTTAATCTCTACTTTTAATAGTTAACTATGTTTTCAGTTAGGGATTTAAATTATTTTTAAATTAATGAATAATAATTGATTAATCAAAATGTATAGCTGTTGTTATTCTCTGAGCGGTCATCGAACCTATTCCCGGAACTTTTGTCAATCTTTTTGTAGTGATATTCTTCAAGTCATCATATGATTCTAGATTCAGATGTCTGCATATGGTATGTGCCCTAACTTTATCAATGCCTCTTATTAAAAGAAGGTAATTATATGCCACATTATCCAGTTTTTCAACTGGTCTTTTTGTAAGAGGATGTGGTTCAAGACATGATTCTGCCTGTTTTTCCATCATTTTAATGGCTAATTTCATGGTGGGACAAATTATGACAGTTGTAAATGTATTTAAATTTGCAATTGCTTCACAATAAGTTTTTTCATTGTATAAATTACATTGTTTATCATTCTTTTTGGCTTCAAGGATTATGAAGTGGTATTTGAAATTTTCAACCTGTCTAATGGCTTGGTCAAAAATTCTGCCTTCCCTGACACTTTTTGTAAAGTCAATGAATGTTTTGTATTCAAAGACAACACTGTCTTTTCAATTTGAAAAGATAAAATCACCAACTGGCAGTTGTTCAATGATTACCTTATGGTTCTTTTTGTAATGTTGCACGGCATTGCAAATCCTGTTGTCTTCACGGTTATCAATTTTCACAATCATTTTAATCACAAATTGGTTTATACTTTGTAATTTAAAATATAAATCTTTTTTCTTTCAAATGAAAGTAATTTTACAAAATTAGGGCAATTTTACAAGTTGAAAGCAATTTTTGAATATTTCATGAAATAGCCATGACCCAAAAATTATATGTCTTTAAATCATAAACTGTTATTATGAATAATTTTAACATGTTTCATGCAGGGGGGATATGACATCTCGCAGTTGAGAATTCAAAGTATAGATTAAGTAATGTTCAGCCTGAAAGTTTGTACTTTTTATAATACTTTGCTTATGGTGGATAAACATTATTATTATGAAAACTAGATATGAATGTGATGCTGATTGCATTATTGATGATGAGGAGTTATTTAACCAGGAGATATAATGATAAAAGTTATCTTGACTCTGGTCGATGTGGAATCATTTAAGGAATACGGTTTGAATCTATCTCATGTTGAACTTCAGCAAATAGTTGAAAAATATGGGCTGAAGATATATCTGTGCCAGTGAGGGAATTGATGCATATGAAAAGTCTATTGAAGAGGTTCTGTCTAAGGCCCTTGGTTGATGTTGATAAAATACCTTTTGTAGTTTTTTTATGATATTTTTTGATTACGAAAATTTTAGAAACATTAAAACTTTCAGCGAAAAACATACTATTGAAGAAATGGATAAATTTTTTGATAAATATTACTCAGATAAATGCAGAATACCTAAAGAGAAAATGAGAAGTATTCTACATGAAATCCCAACTTATGATGAAGTTATTGGCACTGCCTTTGATTTGTGTAGAAAATACGGACAAAAATAAGAAGTTCAAATGGAATATTATAACATATAAAAATGATAGTAGATACATGTTTGCTGATTATTATGAACACTGAAGGGCACCAATTCCAAGACTAATCTGGAAGGATTATCACACCAGTTGGGACAGGTGCTACTATGATTTCGGTCACTATGGTGGGAAATGTGTTGAAGGACATCATAACTTCAAAGCAAGGTATTATATGCCAAACAATCATTAAAATACCTATTTTATTTTAATTTTACATTTCAGGCAACATACTAGTTGTACTCTTTTCAAAAAATTGGTAATCCGATGGGACTATATTCTATAAAATCAGTATATCTGTTGTTGAAAAGAATTATGAATTTCAGTTGTAAATTAAATGGATTCATGAAGTTAAAGTATAATAAGGAACTATATAGTATAATTGATTTGAAATTAAAATTAAAAAAATTCCCGCATATACTGTTCTGTATACAGTATACGTAAACCCTAAAATGAAAATTACAAGTAAAATCCGTTGAGAATCCTTATTTTTTCACAGGCAGTATAGTCATCCAATTTAATAATCACTCTTATATTAATTTTCCAACATGATATTCTTCCATAAATTCAAACTGGATTCTTGCTTTTGTGATGTTTTCAAATAGGTTTTTGATTTCACTTACTGATTTTGCTTCGCTAATAATGGTATGGTTGTTATTTGTAACGTAATATGCAGTTTTCCTGTAAAATTAATCTGTATTGCATCAGAGTAATGTTCATTTTCAGGCTCTATGATTAAGTTGATAATAATTTCCTTGACTGTTGGAGCACAATTTAATATTACATTTTAATATTGTTCTTAATAATATAAAATAATACCATTTTTATAATCAAACTTATGAATAATCTCCAGTGGATTAAATGTAATGTTAACGCTCTCCGCTTTCAATATATTTAATTATACAGTATAGAGGAAACAAATTATTAGTGAATTTATACATTCCGATTTCACCAACATAAGAAAAATTTAAAACCTGTGACTTTTTAGCTTTTAAAAGAAAATCTCTGAATACTTCATTTTGAATTTGATCTAATTCTTGAATTATTTCATTTTTTTCAAAGTCAAAATCACCCTTAAAATTTAAAATATTTGATTTGCGTAAAATAAGATATCCCATATATTTTTTTTCATCACCACTTAATAATGATAAAAATCTATTCACTTCCTCTTTTTTATCTCCATCATACTCTAATAAGTCATATTTCATGGCTTCTGTGAAAAAATCTGTGAAATCTAATTTATCCTTGTTATCTAATAAATCCCACCATATTTCATTAAAAGTATCATCATCTAAACGATGGAAAAAGTATCTTCCTATTTTAATAAAAATGGATGAATATTTTCTATTGGTTATCGGATTATCTGAAGTTAATTGCAAATATTTAACACCAATTTCATCACATGCTCTGAATATACCCAGCAAAGCATCATCTTTTGTAATAATTTTCCTTTTACATGTCCAGTATATTGCATCACCGATTTCCTGCATCATGGCAGGTTGTCCTGATGAGAATCTCACCATCAAATCAAGTGCTTCCTCATCAATGGTAACATCAAGTTCTTTAAATGATTTAACAAAAAAATTCCTGACTTCATTATCTTTTAACACAGCAAGGTCACTAGTATGAAAAATTCTTGCAAATGAAATATTATGACAGTTCAGATTATACTTTTCTTTTGGAGTTCCAAGCAACATAATAGCAATAGGGGTTTTGTTATCCTTTGAAGTTAAAGTATCAGTGAAACTTCTATACCAATTTACAAATTCAGGAGTATCTGCAAGTCCATTAATATTATCTATAATAATGAAAATACCTTTTTTATCATGAATATCATTGATTAGATTTAATAAAAAACCTGCAAAACCAGTTTTAATATCTTTAATAATTGCATCATCTTCAGGTTGTGATTTAAACTTAATACCTACTCCAAAAATATTGACTGATTCAATATGGTCTCTAAATTGATCCCAAATTCCCTGACCCCATGGTTGATTATTACTTGCTTCAAGTAAATTTTCAATAATCGATCTGATTAATGATTCAACATCCCCAATTCCATCGTTGTAAATGTGAATAGAAATCATATTATACTTATTAATCGCAATATTTTTTAAATATTTTCCAAAAGATGATTTGCCGATTCCAGATTCTCCTGTGATGAAAAAATTTTCCATTGATCCAAAAGTGGACTGATTTAAATAATTTGAATATTTTTCAATAATATCTGCCCGTCCTTCAAAATTTTTAATATCCACCGGATAACCCGGTCTGAATGGGTTGGGTTTGCTTTTCATATAACACCTCATATTTTAATTTTTTTTTATTGGAAATTATCATCCGAAAATATATTTTAACTCAATTAAAAATTCATCATGATTATTATATTTATCTATTTTAAAAGTATTTACCTCTTCATCAAATAACTGTTAAACATTGAATGTTTTATTTCAACTTTTCATTACTTCAATTGCAAATAATACATCCAGAGAATAAAGTATTAACTGGATAGTATCTTTTTGAAGCCCCAATAGTCATTTAAACTAACTTAACAAATGCATCACCAAATTTAGCCTACAATCATAATAATTTTGAATATATGCTAAAAACAATTAATTAAAACTGGAATTATAATTTAATCCAAACAGTAACTAATATATAATTAATTAATGATTATGGTTTTTTAGTTACACTAATCGTAAAAGGATGATTTAAGAATTTGAAAATCAAACCATTATATTCCATTTAATCTTCAAGTTTTTAATGGTTGTTCCACTTGTTGATACATTTCTTAAGCTAAATCCATTGAAACCAGTTACATTTGTTGATTGACTTATTACTAACACATCATTCTTATGTTTTGAATATTTATGCTAAAAACATTCAATTAAAACTAAATATTATATAATATTTAGGAATTTAAACGGAGAGTTTTATCCCATTCTTCAAGAGAAATTTCTCCAGACAAAAAATTCCTGTTCTAACTCTTTGTTTAAAATCTATTTCAAAATTAACTGGATTTTTTATAGGATTCATTTAAAAACTCTTCTAAAGTTCATATAGTTATTTAGTATTTCATTATTTAAATAATTATTCCAAAGAACATCAGTTGCAACGGATTCATCAAACCTTTTTCGTAATATACTTTCGTTTTGAATATTTATGCTGAAAACATTCAATTTAAACTTTACAAATCATGCCTTATTTAACTTTCTTTCAAAATATTGACCCTGTTACTTATCTTCAGTGTAAATATTCAAAACCAATGCCATTATCATTTTTTAAAATATCTTGGAGTTGGGATTTTAATTTTTTAATGTAAAATCAGTAAATAAATTAAAAAATGATTCATCATTCTTTAATTTCAAAATTCCCAGTATCCGAGCCATAATTATGATATTTTGGGATTGGGATTTTTCTTTTTCACTGGATTATCATCCGAGAGAATTAATACTGATAATCTATTCTTTAATTTCAATTTTCCCAAATAATCTATCATTTTCAAAAAAATTTGGGATTGGGATTTTCATTATACAAGGGATTATCACGATATCTACTGAACATTGATTCCCCATCATCTATTTTCATTTTTCCCACTATAAAAATCAGTTTCAAAGTTAATTTGGGATAGGAATTGACAATATCAATGGATTGCCAGGATATAGACTGAACACTGGCTCCTCATTATCAATTTTCATTTATTAGAAAAATTGAGAGACCGTCTACAAGAATATGTTCCATTTTATTAATGTATGTTAGAAAACATTCAAAATTTCACAAAATAAAAAAAAAGTGAAAATAATCACTTATATAATTTTTCAACCTGTTACTCATGAAGTTGCTTGATATTCATCGACATATACTTTTGCTGGAACATAGTATGTATTTCCATTTTCATCAATCATAGGTTTCATACTAACCTCTTCTGAATGTTCAGTTATGTTTGAATCAGATTCTGAAGAATTATTTGAAATCAGATACCATCCTGTCAAAATTAAACATAGAATTAATATAAAAACTATAATTATTGTAAATTTTGAGTTAAACATTGGTTATCACCTTATTTAAGAATATGGGAATGGTGAATTTGGTTTTGAATATTTACACTGAAAACATTCAATTTAAACATAATTTAGATTCATCAATAGGAATAGGATTGTCTAATGTACCAAAGAATTCAGATAATTGTTTACCTTTCATGCAAAATTCTTTCCATTCATAATATTTTTCAGGATCTTCTTCCCATAATTTTTTGGCACGAGCTTTTTTACCTTCCATATCTAACTTTTCAAAGTTAAGAATTTCAGTAATATTCCGCCTACCATATCCAATTTTTTTCATAATAATCATTATATTATTTTGTCCTAATAAACTTTACTTCAACGTTATGATTAAATAAACAATCACGGTATAATGATTCATATTTACCATAATTCTGTTTTACAAAATCATTAACCTCACGATAATATTTATCATCTTTATCCTTTTCAAGTATTCCCATATATTGAGGATTATCTATTTGGAAATCCTTTTCCATTTTCTTTTTAATGTTAATAGCAGCATTTTGAATATTACTTTCCTCATCTGAAGTTAAATTAATGTTATAATTGTTGTTTTTAATAACAAATATTCCAAATTCATTTGTAACAATACCATACTTAACATTGTAGTCAATAAATGTCTCAAAATCTTCAGGAGATGGAAATGGTACGCTACCATATATATGATTATGAATTACAGTATGTAACCCATTAGACAATCCCTCTTCAAGTAATTTATCCGTTAATAACACTTCATCATACTTTCTATCAGTATAAGGAGATTCAATAAATCCATCAATACTTTGTGCGGTACACCACTCATAACCAACATTATCTACATCTTTTCTGAAATCATCTAACAAATCTAGAATTATTAGTTTATCCTCCTCATCAACAAAAGGTTCAATCATCTTTCCAATTCTTGACCTTTCCATATTGACAGATAGTGATTTAAATTCTCCATTGCCAGAATTATTTGGAAAAGGCGATTTAAGTGAATTTTTTAAATTATACTTATCTGATGGAGTTTTGAATATTTACACTGAAAACATTCAATTTAAACTAAATAAAAAATTTTATTATATATAAAAATCACCTCCATTTTTAATATTCATGTTTTAATCTTAAAAATCCCACTATAAATGCAA
>CACYBU010000257.1 GCA_902772665.1 uncultured Methanobrevibacter sp.
GTACGTAATGAGCTAGCTCAGCATTACATTATGTACTGATTAATATATTTCATTAATAATTAATATAAAGGTTACTTAGAAACTAAAGCCAAAAAGTTTATATACTATAAAACAAGATTTTCAGAAAGTAAATAATTCACAGTTAATAGATAAAAAAAGAAAAATTAGATGGAATTACATTCCATCAAGACTCATATCAATCATTCTTTGAGTTTGCTCAGCTAATTCATCAGGAAGACCAGTGATATCCATATTTAAAAATCCTCTTACAATCATGGATTCCGCATCTTCTTCACTGATTCCACGAGCAGTCAAATAGTTGATTTCATCTTCAGATATTTTACCAACAGCAGCTTCGTGAGACATTTCGAGGTTAGCTGAACTGGCCTCAAGTTCAGGAACCGCATAGATAAAACTATCATCAGACAATACCAGACCATGACATTCCAAGTGGCCTTTAACAGTAGGCACTGTACCAGCCAAATGTCCTCTGGCATAAATTTTTGATTCATCCTGTGCAACAGCTCTGGAAATAACCTCTCCCCTTGCACCTTCTGCATTTAACAAGACTCTTGATCCGACATCAATGATTGAATCTTTTTTACCGCCTTGAATACTTTGAAAAATGGCTCTTGAATTTTTACCATCACAATAAGCAGTTGGGAAAGATTGAATTGTGCTGACAGGACTGGTTAAGATATAATTATTGATATAAGTGGTGTCATCACATAATTTAATACCAGTTCTTGGACGAACTTCAACTTGTTCTGCCCAATTGTGAACCATAGTAAAGGTTATTTTTGAACCAGGTTTTAGATACATTTCAGATACTCCAACGTGCATTGCTGAACCTACGTCATCACCGGTTGCACATCCTGTAATCAAGTGTAACTCGGAGTTTTCCTCAGCAATTATGACATTGTGAGCTGTTTGCATAACATCCTCATCACTGATGAACATGCATGCTTGAACAGGCATTACCTCTTTTGTTCCGGGAAGGGACCTTACAAAATAACCGCTTACGAATTCATTTTCCTTTTCTCTTAATGCGGTTTTTGCAGTATATTTATCAGCATCAGGCTTGACAACATTCCAAAGATAATCATCCAACCAATTGTATTTTTCCAATGCAATTTGCATATTCATTACTTCAATAGAATTGGAAATGGAGTTATTTGTAAAAATATTACTTTGGTCTACCTGTAAAAATGAACCTGATCTGTTAGTCTCTTCAGTATCGACTCCAACTTTTAAAAGATCTTCTTTGGTCTGTTTATTCAAATCATCCAAATCATCAATCATATCCAAAGCGTTTACAGTTTCGTCAGTAAAGTTTTCAATTGTGACATCTGCACCAATTGCAGCTTTCTTATTTATTGCTTTTTCAGCAGATTCATAAACATTGCGCACACTCAACACATCCATTAAAACCATTTTTCCTAATATCTTCTAAAATTTCAGTAGGATTTCCAGAACAGGAAATTACTCCATCTATTAAAACATGTGCTTTATCTGCACTAACAAAGTTTAAAATGTAACCTAAATGAGTAATTAAAAGTCCACTTCTAACCCTGTTTCCCTGTGGCTTATCTTTATCAAGCAAAGTACCGATTTCAGAAGCTAATAATTCAACATTTTCTATATCCACACCAGAATCTGGTTCATCAAACATGGTGAAATCTGGCATTTGAGCTAATAACTGTAAAATTTCAGAACGTTTTACTTCTCCCCCAGAAAATCCTAGATTAACATCTCTGTCTAAAAATTCATCACTAAACTTAAGCTGTTTTGCTAATTGTTGCATTCTAGGATTTAATTCTTCATCCATATCCTGATGAGATTCTATTTTTAATAAATCTCTTACGGAAACACCTCTAATTGAAGGGGGTGTTTGAAAACTTACTCCAATACCTAACTTAACTCTTTCAGCAGTAGTTAATTTTGTAATATCCTGACCTTTAAATTTAATGGAACCTTGAACTACTTCATATTGTGGAAAACCCAAAATAGTTAAAAACAAAGTACTTTTACCGGCACCATTAGGTCCTAAAAGAACATGAGTTTCGCCTTCAGCAATAGAGAGATTCACATCTTTTAAAACCCTTTTGCCGGAAACCTCAACTCCTAAATTTTCTATTTCAAGCAACATATAATCACCTTTTAAAAATTAAATATGAATTTGTTATACTATTATAGTTATAGCATTACTAAATATAAATAGTTAACAATAGTAAAAAAATAAGAAAAAAGAGAATAACTGAAATTATTCAGTTACAATAATAAATTCGCCGACTTTTTCAACTTTAGCAAAAGGAACTAA
>CACYBU010000258.1 GCA_902772665.1 uncultured Methanobrevibacter sp.
CTCCGCTTCAAGCATTATGGAATACTATAAAGAAGAAATGAATATTAAAATTTCAAACAAAACAATAACAAACTATCTTAAATATCTGGAAAATGCATGCTTTATAAAGAAAGTGAAAAGGGAAGACTTAGAGGGCAAAGGCATTTTAAAATTCAAAGAAAAATACTATGTAACCGACCGCGGCTTTTGTGAAGCAAAAGCAAAAGGAAACATTGACAATATTGGAAGAGTTATGGAAAACATTGTTTATTTTGAGTTTTTAAGAAGGGGCTGGAAAATAACAATTGGAAAAACAAAAGATTATGAAGTTGATTTCGTCTGTAGAAAACACAAGCAGACAATATATGTGCAGGTAAGCTACTTACTTGAAAATGAGGAAACAATTGAAAGAGAATTTAGGCCTTTTTCCAAAATCAAAGACCATTATCCAAGATACATAATAACAATGGATCAGTTTGACAAGTCTCGGGATGGAGTAAAACACATTAATTTATTAGATTTCCTAACAGATGAAAACGACCTTACATAATGCCGGTAAACTGATATTTATATAACTAACTATTTTAGTTAAACCATAATTGGAACATATTTCAATCATATATTTACTTAAAGGACATTATTAATGACAAGACAAAAAAATAAGATTAAATAAAGCCAATACCCATTGTGTTTATTGGTCGGTACCTATTCATGTTTAAAACAAGTACTGGTCTTTTTGGAATAACAATTATTGCAACTATAACAGATTGCCTTTCCTTCACCATTTTTTTTCCACTCTGCCAAAAAGTCGGCCTGTGCAACAAATGGTTTGGACATTGAAACAAATTCCACCTTTGAATTGTTTAAAACATCATTGATTTTGGACATTTCACGTAAAGATCCTCCTATAACAACAGGAATATCAACAGCACCAATTAAATCATCAACATAACCCAAAAATGGATGTTTTTTACCTCTGTCATAAATTTGTGATATAGTACGTGCGGTCAGTTGTATGCTGTCCACTCCCGCTTTTTCAAGTTCACTTGCAATAGCGATACTTTCATCAGCAGTGATTCCTCCTTTTCTAACATCCCACGGATTGATTCTGCAACTTACATGCATGTCCATTGATTTTTTAATAACCTTAATTATTTCAGATGAAATTCTCACACGATTTTCTGTGTTTCCACCATAGTTATCAGTTCTTTGATTGAAATAAGGATTCATGAAACGGGCTAGAAAGAAATTATTTCCCATGTTAATCTGTATTCCGTCAAAACCTGCAAATGAGAATTTTTTAGCTGCAATTATCACTTCAGCCTGCAGTTTTCTTATTCCCTTCAAAGTCAAATCGTTTGCTTCAGCTTTTTGATTGACACCATCGTCATAGTAAAAGAATGCCAACTGACCCAGTATCGCCACATCATATCTGTGAACAATATCAGTAACCATCTGATAATCTTTGATGAATCCCCTGTAATTCATGTTTGCTGAATATGGGAAAAATCTGTCCTTATGGTCGAGCGCGAATATTTCAGACACTATCAAGCCGGTTCCGCTGGATGCAATTTTTTCATACCTGTCATATATTGCAGGGGTTAGAAATCCCCCCTCTTCTATTTCGGTTTCCCATGTTCCAGTTCTGATGATACGACTATTTAGATTTAAATTGGAAAACTGGACTTCATCAAAAATATCTTTCATAAAATCACTGTTTTTTTTAAAAAAAAAATAGGGTAATCCTATTTGATTACCATTAAAGAATCACCGATACTTACTGAATCACCAGGTTCTACGAAAACATCCTTGACAACACCTGAAACATCCGCCTGTATGTCATTTTCCATTTTCATAGCTTCGATTACAGCAATAGTATCACCTTCATTTACATTATCTCCAATATTGACATTTACTTTTGTTACAAGACCCTGCATTGGAGATGGAATTGCATCGGGATCTGAAACTATAGGGTTTTTAACTCCTTCCACATCAATAAATCCGGTAGGCATGATTTTTACATCGAAGATATCTCCATCAACTTCAACACTGTATTCAGTTGGAATTTCTGTAGTGCCTATTCCGGTACCGTCAGGTTTGCGAGGACAAAGTTCTTCCTCTTCGGCTTCACCTTTTAGGAATTTTGGAGCAATAGGAGGATATAATGCATATGTTAAAGCATCTTCATCAGATTCAACGAATCCTTTTTCTTTGCCTTCTGATTTAAACTTGTCAAATTCAGGTTTGAGTAAATCGGCTGGTCTGCAGATAATTACTTCTTCATCACCAATAATCTTTTTGGATATTTCAGGGTTTACTGGAGCAGGAGGTTTGCCGTACATTCCTTTCATGTATTCCTTAACTTCGTTGGATACTGTTTTATATCTTTCTCCACCTAAAACGTTCATTACAGATTGAATTCCGACGATTTGACTGGTTGGTGTGACAAGAGGTGGGTATCCCATGTCTTTTCTAACTCTTGGCATTTCATCCAGTACATCAGTGTATCTGTCAATTGCATTCTGTTCTTTAAGCTGGGAAATGAGATTTGAAAGCATTCCACCAGGTATCTGATATAATAACACATCCGCATCCACACTTTCTGAAATCGGATCAAGAATACATCCGTATTTTTCTTTAATATCATCGAAATATTTTTTAATTGCTGCCAGTAATTTTAAATCAAGTCCAGTGTCGAATTCTGTTCCCTGGAGTGCTGCAACCATACTTTCGGTTGGTGGCTGGGAAGTACCCCATGCAAGAGGTGAAATGGCTGTGTCCAAAATATCAACTCCCGCCTGACAGGCAGCATAATAACTTATAGGAGTCATTCCACTGGTACAATGACAATGCAAATCTACAAGCAAATCGGTTTCTTCTTTTAATTTTGTAACTAATTCAAAAGCAGCAGTAGGAGTTATCAAACCTGCCATATCCTTAATGGCAACTGAATCACAATCAAGAGCTTCCAAATCTTTTGCAAGTTCTACAAAATTGTCCAGAGTATGTACAGGACTAATAGTGTAACTGATTGTTCCCTGAACATGCGCACCCTGGTCTTTTGCCACTTTAATTGCCTTATGCATATTTCTTATGTCATTTAAAGCATCAAAAATTCTGAAGACATCTACCCCGTTTTCATAAGATTTTTCAACAAATTTTGTTACAATATCATCAGGATAGTGTTTATAACCTACCAAATTCTGTCCCCTTAAAAGCATTTGAATAGGAGTGTGATTGAATTCCGCTTTAAGTTGTCTTAACCTTTCCCAAGGATCTTCATTAAGATACCTTATACAGGTATCAAAAGTAGCTCCACCCCAAGCTTCAACAGAGAAATATCCAACTTTATCCATCTCTTCTGCAATAGGAATCA
>CACYBU010000259.1 GCA_902772665.1 uncultured Methanobrevibacter sp.
AATGTTTTCCCCATCTTTAAACAGGCTTTGGTTACAATGCATACCACTACCGTTGATTCCTAGGAAAGGTTTTGGCATGAATGTTGCCTTGAATCCTAATTTGTTGACTAATGCTTTGACCGCTTCTTTGAATGTTATTACAGCGTCAGCTGTTTTTAATGCGTCTGCATATTTGAAGTCGACCTCGTGCTGTCCTGCTGCCACTTCGTGGTGGCTTACTTCCACATTGAAATCTAATTTTTCCAGACCTAGTACGATTTCTCTTCGGATGTCTGTACCTTGATCTAGAGGTTCCACATCAAAATATTCCGCTTCATCTGCAGGGATATAGTTTCCATCTTCATCTTCTTTTATAATGAAAAATTCAGGTTCTGGACCCATATTGAACTGGTATCCTCTTTTTTCCGCTAACTGCAGGGATTTTTTAAGCACTCTTCTTGGGTCTCCGTCATATGGTTTTCCTTCAGTGGTGAAAATATCACATATGAATCTGCTGGTACCTTTTACTTCAGGTCTCCATGGAATTGTTGAGAATGTGTCGATGTCAGGTTTTGCAAGTAAATCACTGTCATTAATTGAAGCAAGTCCTGCTACTGATGATCCGTCAAATAATAATCCGTCATTTACTATGTCTTCGACATCATTTGCTTTTTTAAGTGGCACTGCCATACTTTTCGGTAATCCGTGTATGTCTGAAAATTCTAATTTCAGAAATTTTATATCGTTTACTTCTATTGTTTTTATAATTTGGTCTAATTTATTATCTTTTGTTGACATTTTTTTCACTTCATTTTTTGACTATATTATTCTTCACAGAATAATATGGGGCATGGAAAACCCTTTTTGAGAAATGGGATTTATATCAAATACCTAGTCGGAAGGTTATTGTCGGAAGTAACTTTCCTACCTATTATTAAATTCATTATTATTGATATATAAATATTTCGCATATGACAAAAAAATCCAAATCAAATCTAAAATCCTATTATAATTAGATTGACTCATAAATCAGAGATTATTTGCCCTACAAATTAATTTAAAAAGAATAATGGGGTGATGAAATGACCATATTCAATTTAATGTCAAAAAAACTAACAATCACATGTACCTGAAGACTATGTGAAAACATTATTTTTCCATGAAATATCATAAATGGGTCGGAATTTTACAAAAAATAAATCTTATTGCATTTTAAATACTTAATTCGATGGTTTACAATTATAATGAACCTATTCGTAAAATATATAACCTTATCATTTTAAATATATATAAATATAATTTTAGGATTTTGAGTTGGTAGTGTGAGGAAAACAAAAATTATATGCAGCATCGGTCCGGCATGCGATTCTGTTGAGGTTATGAGTGAAATGGTTAATAATGGTATGGATTGTGCACGTTTTAATCTTAGTCATGCCACTGAAGAAGATATATTGAAAACAATAGATGTGGTCCGTGAAGTTAGAAAAATATGCAATGTGCCGGTAGCCATCATGTATGATACAAAGGGTCCGGAGTTTAGAACCCTGGAATTCACAGATGGGAGCGTAACTCTCAGTCAAGGGGATACAATTAAAATGAGCAAAACCTGCATTTTGGGCAATGAAAATGAATTCGGAGTTAACCATAGTGAAGCAATTGATTTTATTAAAATCGGGGACAAGGTGCTTATAGATAATGCCTTGCTTGAACTTGAAGTCACAGATAAGAAAGATGATTACATTCTATTGAAAGCATTGGGCAACGGTAAAATTCAAAACCACAAAACAATTAATGTTCCTGGTGTTGATTTAAATCTGGATTTCATAAGTGAAATCGATAGGAATGACATTGCCTTTGCAGCACAGCATTCATGTGACTATCTTGCATTGTCTTTTGTAAATACAAAGGAAGACGTAATTGCAGCCCGTAAAATAATTAAGGAAGTGGGAGGTGATGCATGCATTATTTCAAAAATAGAAAGTCGCAGGGGAATTGAAAATATCAATGAGATAATCAGTGAATCCGATGGCATTATGATTGCCCGGGGTGATCTGGGTGTCGAAGTTCCAATGGAGAAATTGCCTATTCTTCAAAAAAGCATTATTAAAAAATGCCGTGAAAACGGCAAATTTGCTATTGTTGCTACAGAAATGCTTGCATCAATGTATGAAAATCCAAGACCTTCAAGGGCAGAGGTTTCAGACGTGGCCAATGCGGTATTGGATGGAACTGATTGTGTAATGCTATCCGGCGAAACTACCGTTGGAAAATATCCAGTTAAATCAGTTGAAATAATGAACAGGATATGTAGATATGTTGAATCAACGATTGATTATACAAAACACACAGAGTATAAGGGAACAATAGGCATCAGCGATACAATTGCCAAATCAGTTGTCGAAGCTGTCGAATACTCCGATATTAAATTAATTGTCACAACTACAATGACAGGATTTACTGCCCGTAAAATCAGTAACTGGAGACCAAACTCCATAATATTGGCATGTTGTCCGTCCAACCACATTGCAGAAAAGGTTGTTTTAAACTTTGGTGTTAAACCGGCAATAACCAGGATATATGAGGATACAGACGAAATGGTTGAAAATGTCATTGCAATAGCTAAAAAAGAATTCAATCTAAATGAAGGAGATTTGATAATAATTACAGGTGGATTTCCATTAGGAAAGGCAAAAAGGACCAATTATTTAAAAATTGTAGAAATATAATCAGGAGATTGTATGGTAAGTTATATAGACAAATATGAAATTAAAGATAAAGGTTTGAAGCTGGAAAAAAGCGAACCTGAAAAAGCCATAGATTTTTATAAAATCCTCTTAAATCATGAATGTTTTATCAATGATTTTTGGCCATACCGAAGACTTGTTTTAATGTATAAAAAAACCAGACAGTTTGATGAAAAGACTAATATTATAAAAAGATTCTTTAAAAGCGGAGTTTACTGCAATAATCATCAGTTCCTATGGTTTAGAAACAAACTGAGGGTATTGTCCGATAAAGATTATATAACTCCAGATGAAATAGATTCATTAACAGATTATTTTAAAAAATGTTCCATTATCAATAAAGATAAGGCTAACACTCCATTGCCTATTGCCGACAGAATCAGAAAGAGGAATGGGAAAATTGTAATTTTAAATGAAAAGGAATATGACAATAGACAAAAACAATATGAATATGAGGTAAGATGCTCTGAATTAAACAGACAAAAAAGATACCGAGAATATATTGAATTGCTGAATCATATGATAGATGATTTGGGTTACAGGAGATATTCATATTTCCAAAAGCTATGTGTTGCTTATCGAAGATTCAACGATTATGATAATGAACTGAGAATTATAAATAAATATATGGATGGGGAATCTGCACGAACCAAAATCAGCGATGAATGGTTTAAAAAAAGACTGCGGGATCTTGAGAATATTAAAAATCCAAAATCAGAAAATGAAGAAGTAAAACTTAAAGTGGATAATCATCCAATTATTTCAGATTTTAAGGATAAATATGTATATGAAATTCCCTTTAACATGGATGAGTTAAACTTAACAAAACCTCCAATTTTTGAGTATGATTCTAATTTAAATGAACTGGAGAACTTGAAAAGAAAAAATATACTGATACAGTATGGTAAGTTATTGACTTGGAATAATCAGACTGTTGAAGCGATAATGCATTACAAATACTTATGCAATAACACTTATTTTTCAAATGACTGGTATCCCTACCGACAACTGACAATTATTTACGCAAAAACAAAGGATTATTATGCTAATTTAGTTAATATTAAAAAGTTATTGCGCAGCAACACTTATCTAAACGAATATCAATTCTTATGGTTTAGCGAAAAGGTAAGGCAGATTATGGAGCAGACCGATGTCAATGAATATGACGTCAGGCAATGGTTTGAATATTACGAATCACATGGTGCTTTAAATGGGGTGAAATCCAATAAGTTTTTTGCTGATAAATTCGTGCGTTTAAATGATGATACGGTTCTTGTTTTAACTGATGAATATTTTAATCACCTCCAGGAAAAATATGTCCTAGAAGAAACCGGACGGATTTATGAAAGAGTTGGCAATTATGAACTTGCGGTAACTCACTATAACAATATCATTGCCGAGGGGGAATTTAATTATTATAACTTTTATCAAAGAATCTGTATTTGTTTGGAAAAGCTTAAAGATTATAATCGTGAATTGAAGGCAATTAAATTATATTATACTACTCCTCCGATTAATGTTTGTGAATATAGTGATGAGTGGTTTGAAAAAAGATTAAAAGATGTTAATGTCAGATTAAGCACTGATTATATGGTTGATGATTTAAAATCATGAAAAAAACGGTTTTTATAATATTTAAATTAAAAAGCGATAGAGTTTAAACTCTATCTGTTGAAATATGTTATTTTTAGGCTCCGGGAATTGTGTATTTGTCATTCACACCATAAAATACTCCGTTTCCTTTGCGTTTTTCACTAACATTGGATAATGTATTATTAAAAATTATATTGATTAATTTATATCCGTCTTTATCGATAAAATCACATAATATGGAGTTATTTTCCCTTAATTCCAAAACCTCTTTTTCCATGTTAAAACATGCACCGTAAATTATCTGGGAACTATTTTCTTCAATACTTTCAGGAGGATACTTTTCAGTCAAATCAGGGGATTTTAAATATTTCTGGAAACGGCTCCATTCTTTTTGAAGTTCTTTTCCTTTTTTGGTTAATTTACCCTTTGTCAGAATGTCATTGTATTCATTGGAAGTGTAGTTATTTTCATTTTCAAGGGCAGTTCTAAATTCTATAAAGTCATTTTCAAATTTATTGGCTATTGTAGAACTTTTACTTTGCTTTAACATTTCCTTTAAAGTGAATTTTTTATTTTTAGTCATTGTTTTTAAAAGTTTAATGGCTAGGGATTCGGAAGTCTTCAATTCTCCTTTATTGACAATTCGAAGGGTGATATTTTTCATAACCTCCAAATCAGTTGGTATCAGTTCCTTTCCAACAACATGGGATTTTTCCCAGTTTATTTCACATTTAATTTGATTTTGATTGATTAAATCAAGTATTGTAAGTGACAGGCCGTTCACGAGAATATCAAATTTTTTAAATCGCTTCTTTACAAACAATGTTGAAACAAGGGCGTATGTATCATCGGTTGGAGGATTTTTAATTGTGGCATCGGACATTTTAAACATCCTGTTTTTTTTAGTCTTCCTCATCTTTTAATGATTCCAAATAGTTTTCATGGATTTCATCTGCTAATTCATCATTTCCTTCAATAATTGGTCCAGTGTAATCACAGTCTTTACAGACACACTGAGACCAGTTTTGAGGAATAATCCAGTCGACATTTTTAGAACCACATCTTGGACAAATTTTATGCATCATAATAATATTCTCCTTTTTTTATTATTTTTTTATAAATGAAGTATTTAATGTTTTCATTTGATTTTGAGGGATTTGTTTATGCCTGTGGTTTTCAGCCGATTCAATTAAAAAAGTTTTTATACACAAAGTGTTAATAAAATATATTATGGCAAAAGATGACAGAAGCAGTATAAATCCGTTTACCGGAAAATCACACTTTGACATGGTTGATGATGACAGATTCCTTCAGGAGTCATATCAAGAGTACTATTCTATGATTAATCAGGCACGGCTTTTGAACGATACTAATAATGGTCAGGTAGTTAGAAAGGTTGCTTTTAATCTGATTCGTGCCGTTGAAGGATATCTGGCAAATATCGGCAGAATGGATTATGTTGAGGATTATTATGAATGGGATTTTCACCTTGTCGGTGATGATACTGTAAACGCATTCTGCATGCCTGGAGGTAAAATTGTCATGTTTTCAGGTATTTTGTCTGTTGCAAATACAGAAGAGAAAATTGCTTTTATTTTAGGTCATGAAATGGCTCATGCACTTCTTGACCATTCAAGAACAAGAATCAGTGCTCAAAACGCTCAAAATGCAATAACGTCTGTTGCATGGATTGGCAGTTTCGCTATGGACTTGGTTGGTTTGGGAGAAATGGGATCTTTAATAAGAGCGGCAACCAACGTTACAAGCATAGGTTCCCAATTCTTTTTAATGAATCCGTGGGGAAGAGACCAGGAACTTGAAGCTGACAGGTTGGGCATGCTGATAATTCACTGGGCAGGTTATGATATTAGTCATATTCCATCATTCTGGCAGTCAATGGCCGATGTCAGCTCCAATGAACACGATTTTTTCTCCACTCATCCTGCAGATTCCAAAAGAATCGCTGCTATGAATGAGCTGATTTATGAAATTGAAAATGGAAAGGATTTTTACTCTCAACCGGTTTTAAGTGAAACTCCGGTTCCAAAGGATGAGTTCATTGACTCTCATCTGATTGGAAATGTAAAGTATTGCCAGGAATGTGGTGCTCAGGCGGGGTTTGATGATAAATTTTGCACTAATTGTGGGGCTAAATTCGAAGTAAACATGAATTGTGGTGCATGTGGGGCTCCTGTTGGTTCTAGTGATTTATTTTGTATGAATTGTGGAAATAAATTGTGATGTGGGATTATGGATGATGTGCTTAGATATGTCAATAAATCAACTTACAGGGTTCGTACGTTAAAGGCTATTGGACGGAAAGTCAGGATTCCCAAAGAAATTGTCAGGGATAGTGGTATTTTACAGAATCATGTTTCCAATGTTTAAAGCAATTAAAAGACAAGGACCTTGTTGAATGTCTCAATCCTGATGTTAAAAAGGGACGTCTTTACAGGTTGTCTGAAGATGGTTTGGATATTCTCGATAAACTCGAATAATTGGGATATTTTTTTGTGGGGTTTTTCATTTTTTCGTAAATTATATATACCATTAGCAGTTAATATATTGTGTGTAAATTATACACAACTTAATAACATACATTTAACGGAAGTGAAAAAACATGAAAGAATCACCGGCAACCGAAAATTTGGATTTGATATTTTTAATGGACCGCAGTGGGTCAATGAGTGGATTTGAATCTGATACCATCGGGGGATTCAATTTATTCATTAAAAGAGAAAAAAACAAAGGACTAAACACTTGTGTAACTACAATTCTTTTTGATGACAGATATGAAGTGTTATACAAAAGAAAACCGATTACTCAGGTAACTGAATTAACAGACACTGAATACTGGGTAAGAGGATGCACAGCACTTTTGGATGCAATCGGAAAAACAATCAATATTCTTGATAGACAAATTGATAACAATGTACTGTTTGTTATAATGACTGACGGTATGGAAAATGCGTCCCGTGAATTTTCAAAAGAACAGATTGTCAGTTTAATCAACAGCCACAAGTGGGAATTTATATACATTGGGGCGGATATTGACTCATACGCAGAAGCCGAGAATATTGGAATCAGAAAATCCCGTGTAGCAAACTACAAAAAAACAAAAGAAGGTATTAATGATGCTTACCTATCAGTAAGTGATGCTGTTGACTGTTTTGTGGATAATGGAAGATTGGATAATGAAGACTGGTGTAAAAGACTTGAAAAATATGATTAGTAATCATATTTTATTTTCAATTTTTTAAATGCTCGTTTCCTCCTCATACAACTTTCACAAACTCCACATGGTTTGCTTTCTCCTTTATAACAGGAATAACTTAAATCAATTGGAGCACCGGTTTCAATACCTAATTCAACTATTTCCTCCTTATTTAAATCAATACATGGTGCTTCAATTCTTATTTTATCAGGTGAAGCAACACGGAGTAATTCATTGAATCCTTCCAAATACTCTTTTGAATTGTCCGGAAATGTCACTCCTTCTTCACCGTTCCAGCCAACAATAATTATCTCAGCTCCAATACTTTCAGCATAAGAAAGGGCAATTGATGTAAAAACGGTATTTCTTCCAGGAACCCATACGTTACTGGCGGTTTTGAGACTTTTGTCAAAATCATCCAGATCATCATCTTTAACTTCCGGAATATCTTTAAATGTATTTAAACTTGAATTACTGATTTTAGAAAGCCATGGAAGGTCAATAACCTCATGTTTCCAGTTCATTTTTTCACAAATATTCTTCGATGCCATGGATTCTTGTTTGAAGGCTTTTTGACCGTAATTAAATGTTATTGCATATATTTCATAGTCTTTATCAAAAACACTTGTTGCAACGGTACAATCTAGGCCTCCTGATAAAACGGAAATTGCTTTTTTCATCTAATCAACTCTTTAATGTCTTTTAAGGAAAGACCGCTGTCATGTGCAATCCTTTTTAAATCCTCATATTCTGGTCTTCTGGAGATAATTTCGCCGTTTACATAACCTGTTTTAAAAGTTACCTCATAATCCTTATCGTTAATGTTGAATGTTTCAACTTCAAATTCTCTTTTTGCAACTCCTCTATGGATATTTGGTGTAATTCTAATGCCCAAACTCCCGGTTTCCTTAAAAATACTATTTAAAATATTTTCCCTGTTATCCTTTCGAGAAATTACCTTTAAAAGGCTTCCAGGTCTATTTTTCTTCATGATTATTGGTGTAATTGACACGTCACTTGCACCTGCATCAAGCAGGATATCAAAGAGGTGTCCTATTTCTTCGCCGGTTAAATGATCTATATTTGTTTCTATAACGTCAATTTCATCACTTCTTAGTATGTCTGAACTTTCAATTATTCTTAAAATATTAGGATGGCCAAAGTCTTTCCGACCCGCACCGTAACCTGTCTTTTCGGGTTTAATCATTGGAATGAAATTTCTTATCTCATCACACAACTCCATATAAATCGCACATCCAGTAGGTGTTGCAAGTTCACTGTCAACAGGTCCACCAACAATATTGGCATCTTTCATGATTTCAACAACGGCAGGTACAGGAACAGGTATTGTCCCATGGTCTGTTTTAATAGTTCCTCCTCCAACCGCAATTGGAAGTCCGATAACATTTTGGCCATTAAAACCTAAACTGTAATATGCATAAACAGAACCTACTACGTCAGCCACGGCATCGCTGGCTCCAACTTCATGAAAATGAACGTCATCCAAATCTTTTCCATGAATTTTAGCTTCGGCTTTGGCAATCCTTTTGAATATGTTAACTGAAGTGGTTTTAACATTGCTTTGTAAATCCAGTTTTTCAATTTTTGATATGAAATCTTTAAAACAAATGGAATGGATGTGTTCCAGCATTTCAACATGGCAGAATGTTGACTCTATTCCATGTTTTGAAACCTTGCTGAATTCAACATTAATTTTTCCAAATTCTTCTGCTGATGATTCCATTATTTCCTTTAATTTATTCTCATCAGCTCCCAAATCAACAAATGCTCCAATAAGCATATTCCCAGATATTCCACTGGCCTGTGGGTCGATTATTACTGTCATAATGTTAAGTCCTTTTTTTTCAATATTATAATATAAACTTTAAATTAAATAATTTATATATATTATCAACATGAAAATCAATGTCCTAGAAAAGGATTATGGAATATGTATTAGTAATCCGAATCATTTTTTGGCATTCAGCGATTTTACTGTAAGCGACGGAATTGACATCATTGAAAATGTCAACATTGTTATATCCAGTGATGAATTCAAAACAACCGCTAAAAGGGCTGAAACCTTCAATCAACAGCACGGTTCATATATTGCACAGGCAACTGAATCCTTGGATTATTTCACAAATGCATATGATGATTTAACACTATTCACATTCATGGCAAATGACCTGATTGTTGAAGATTTCACAGACAATCTTCAGGTTGTAAATTCTCCCATGGGATTTATCGATGCAAGAGTCAATATAAGCCATGTAATCTATATCGATAAGATAATATCTCCAAGGGATTTGCTTAAAATTTTTAAGCTAACTGCATCAGTTAAAGCCAAAACACTTGCGAACATGGCCTTGCCTATCCATATTCAAAACATTTTAAACACAAAGGACTTTTTAGCGGTTCTGGGCAATCTTCCCGAAACCGATGATGAATCCTTAGACATCAACAATGCCGAATATGATGACATTGACTTTGAGGAGTTGGCAATAAGGATTTCTGAGGCTATTGAAATTAGTTTGGAGGAGGCATTTGAAAAACTTAATCTGACATTCGGCATTCTTGACTACCTTGTCTCCGAAGGAATCCAGATTGGAGATCTAATCGAAGCTGGAATGGCGCTTTTAGATGAGAATGATGTAACAGAAGAGTTAACAGAAAAAATGAAAGCACAGTTATTCAAATCTCTAAGCGATATTAATGTTATAGTGCTTCTGGTTGCCGCACTGAGAACAAAACAGGACTTGGACGGTTATAGGATACGTGAAATTAACATAAGAAGGGATTCATCTCGCATCCATGTTGATGACGTTTTGGGATTTTTACTTGCTAATCAGATTGCCGGAACTAAAGCAGTGTTTAATTTTAAAAAATATGATGAACTGAAACCTGGAATCATATATGGATTACCGATGATACTTGATGATATTTTCGCAGGTCTGATTGCCGGTTGCATGTCTAAACTAATGGAGGAATGATTATGGAAGATGACAGTTACTTTGAAGATGAGGAATTTTCCCCAGTAAAATCACTTTTGGGACTTTTAACATTCTCAACTATACTTCCCATCAATGTTTTCACATCCATTGAGTATATGACTAAAATGACTTGGATGTGGCCGATTTTACATGTATTTATCGGTATTCTGGCTGCAATCTGTGGTTATGTTTCATTGGAAATTTTACATCTGAATTCATTTTTCACAGCAGCAATTGTCTATGCATTTTTAATGATAATCACTGGTTATAATCATCTGGATGGTGTGATGGACATGGCTGATGGAGTAATGGTTCACGGCGAACCTGAAAAGAAAATCAGTGTCATGAAGGATTCTTCAGTTGGTGCAGGAGGAGTGGCGACTTTATTTATAGTTGCCAGCCTAACAGTTGCAGGTATTTACAATATTCTTGATTATCATTTTATATTGGGTATTGTAGTTTGTGAAATGGCTTCTAAAACTTCTCTTTTAACCACTGCATTGCTTTCAAAGCCGTTGACACCTGGAATTGGGAGTTATTTTATAAAAGAGACTAATTTTTCCAATTATTTTGCTTCAATATTAATCATCGGATTTATTGCATACTTGTTTGCCGGATCTGTTGGTGTCATGGGTATTGCCGGTGCAATACTTTCTGGAGTTGTTATAGCAATTGTTGCAAAGAGGAATTTTGTTTTTGCCAATGGTGATGTTTTAGGAATGAGCAATGAGGTGGGACGTTTGTTTTCATTATTATTAATGTCTATTACTTTATTTTTCTTTTAACTAAATCTTGCAACTTGAAATCAATATTGAAGTTTATTTATCTATTAGTTTATATAGTAGAAGGTTACATGTATTTATTGATGAGATTGACCACATGTTCTCATATTTTTTTATTTACAATGGTGATTATTATTTTTTGAATTATGCAATAGATTGTTTTTATTTCTTGTGGCTCTTTCTCATCAAATTTATATACAAATTCATATTAATAGTTAATTGATAATATGAACGTTAATGTTTTAAGACTAGACCACAGATTAAAAAGAGACACCCGTATCACAACTCACGTATGTTTAACTGCCCGCGCATTTGGAGCAAGTAAAATATACCTTGCCGGAGAACGTGATAACCGTTTAATGGAAAATGTAAGAGACACTGCTTCAAGATTTGGTGGAAATTTTGAAATAGAATACACAGAAAGTTACATGGGTGTTATCAACCGATGGAAAGCTGACGGAGGTAAAATAGTTCACCTTACAATGTACGGTACACAGGCTCATGAAACCGCACCGGAAGTTAGAGAAGACGGGTCAGATATTCTCATTATCGTTGGTGGCTCCAAAGTTCCGGGAAAAGTCTACAAAGCAGCCGACTGGAACGTTTCAGTAACAACACAACCCCATTCTGAAGTTTCCTCCCTTGCAGTATTTCAGCACCTGCTGATGGACGGTAAGGAGTTCGAACTGGAATTTGAAAATCCTGTTCTTGAGGTTATTCCAACTGCCCACGGTAAAAATGTCAATATTCATAATGAAAACCGCTAGGATATAAAGTCTTCCAGTCTTTTGATGGCTTTTAATTTTTCATCTTTTTTTATACGGGCCTGATCAATTGCATCACGCATGGTCTGAATTGAATTGTCATACACTTCCCGATCCACAGGATATGGAAAACCGTCTTTTCCTCCATGTGTGAAACTGTATTTCACAGGGTCTTTCCAGCTTGCAGGCTGTCCATAAACAAGATCAGATATCAGAGCAAGAGCTCTAATTTTTTTGGGGCCGATTCCCTTAAGCAGAATCAACTCCTCATAATTTTCAGGCTGAATTTCCCACGCTCTGGTAAGCACCTCAAATTCCTTGTCTGAAATGTCCATATCGAGTACTGGATGGTGAGAAGGCATACTGAAGTCCTCCAGAAGCATCTGATTTTCTTTTCTTTTAAAATACTGCCTCAGATGGTTTGGATTATCATTAATCAAGTCAACACTTATCTTTTGAGCTTCCTCACTGTCCTTTGAAGACATGTTCAATGTATTAGGGGTTTTTTTATCACAGGATATTCCACTGTGAGGATCATTCAGCAGTTTTTCCACCTCACTGCCGAGCCAGTGGTAGCGTCGGGCATACTTATTCTTAGTATTCATGCCCTGTTGGACAACGGCCCAGTCTCCCTTTTCAGTTATAAAGAAGTTATGCTGGTATAATGTATATCCGTCCTGGATGCAGGAGTTGTCAATTTTAGCAGATAACTTGCTTGTCTCAACTAGTTTTTCAGTTGTTTTTGTATTCAGATTAAATACTTCACCTGCATGCTCTATTCCCTGAGGTGTTTTCCGGGATTTGGCACCTTTGCCTCCGGTGAGATATATTCCATGTTCTTCAGGTGTTAATGAAGCTTTTAGTGCACCCAGTGTTGTGGTAGTTGCCCCGGATGAATGCCAGTCAAAACCTAAAACACAGGAGAATGCCTGAAACCAGTAAGGATTCAATCTTAAAACCTACCATTTAAATATCATGAAATTCAGAATATTAATTATGAAAGACCCAAGATATTATGATAATGGAAATTCTAAAGCTAAAGACCCAAATAATATAA
>CACYBU010000260.1 GCA_902772665.1 uncultured Methanobrevibacter sp.
AAATCTCCAACAGTTACTTTAGGAATGATTAAAGTAGCTGGCTTGGTCATTAAATTTGGTCTGATTACACTTGTTAAAGGAGTGTGGCCTACAGATAAATTGGATAAACCGTTTGCAAAAGCCTGACCAACAGGTCCTTGTTTATCACCAATCAATAAATCAACATGTGCTAATTCAGGGCCGTCTCCAATGAGAGCTTCTCCTATTTTATATATTTGGTCCATTAAATTTCCTCCATTAATAATAATATATAATTTATACCATAAATAAACTATTGGAAGTTAATCCTTCTTGAGATATCTTTTGGTAAAGGCAGTCTTCTGTAAGGTTTTCCTATAGTTTTCTGATTAATTTCATCTATCAGCTCATCAACTGTCATGTCAACTTTTTCACCGGTTTCACGTACGGTTACCTGGAATTTACCGGATTCAACTTCCTTATCACCTAAAACAAATATGTATGGAATCCATTCCTTTGATGCATTTCTGATTTTTTTGCCGATACTTTCATCTCTGTCATCAACATCAACACGAATCTTTGCCTGATTTAGTTTCTGATATATATCTTCAGCGAATTGTTTATGTGACTCTCCAACGGTAAGTACACGAACTTGAATAGGGCTTAACCATAACGGCAACATTGGAGCTTTATCATTAATTTGCATTGCTGTCTTTTCAAGCATTGCACACAATACTCTTTCGATACTTCCGGTCGGTGAACAGTGCAGAATAGTAGGATGATGCTGACTACCGTCTTCACCCAGATAGGTAATGCCAAATCTCTTACCACTTTCAACATCAATTTGAACAGTAGGATTTTCAATAGGACGACCTAAAGCATCAATATTAGCCAGATCTATTTTACAAACCCAGTAATGATGTCTTTCAGGCAGGATTTCTAAAAGAATCGGTTTTTTGAATTTTCTTGAAATTTCATACATCCACTCTTCATTGTCATTGAAGAAGTCTTCAGTTGCTCTGAAAATAACCTCAAAATCCAAATCCAAATCCCCGCCTGTCTGCATGCACATATCAGTCTGATTTGCAAATTCCTCCAGTGAAGCAGGAACATCAGCACAGAATGAGTGGAAATCCGGCATTGTAAATGCTCTTAATCTTTTAAGACCAACAACTTCACCTTTTTTCTCGAATCTGAAACTGTAGGTGGATAATTCATAAACCTTTGCAGGGAGATTTTTCCAGGTAAGATAAGAATCTGCCATTACCCTGAACGCTCCAAAGCAACATGCAAACCTAAGCATTAAGTTCTTCTTGGTATCAGTACGGTACTGTCTTTCACCGAATTTATATGCATGCTGATAGATTGCCTCGTTATCCAGATCATAAAAGATTGGAGTTTCAATCGGCATGGCACCATTGTCAACAGTCAGATTATAAACATAATCGGCAAGAAGATCTCTGATTAACCTTCCTTTAGGATACCAACGCAGATTACCAACATCAGATGCAGGCTCATAATCACAGATTTCCTTTTCCCTCATCAGCTTAACGTGAGGAGGTTCGCCTTCATCAGATGCACCACAGCCGAGTTCATAATCAACCAGTTGTTTGAAAGCATGATTAGTGAATTCAAACTCATCAATTTGGGTAATCCTATCCCCTTCAAGAATCTGCCATTTGGAAGGTTTGCGCTCAGATTTAACTTCTTCCTCCTCCGCAGTTATGGTTCTTGAAAGTTCACTTAAGGGATGGCCTTTACAGGAAATTTCAAATGCCTTATACCATCCGAAAGGTACTCTTTTAACAGTTAAGTTTTCAGCCAAAAGAGCCTCTTCAGCATCTTTTAAGATTTGAACAGCAACTTTCGGAGAGCTTAATGATGAAGATAAATGTGCATATGGATACAATACGATATTTTCAGCACTTACCTGATCATTGGCTTTGATGACTTCCTTAACTAAATTTTTAACAATACCTTCTGGATTATTTTCATCGTCTTTTTCAACAGCTGTAAATACAACTAAAGAATCATCGAAGGAGCCTTCTTTTTTAGCATCTTCAATTTCTTCAGCTACAGGTGTCTTATTTTTAACATTATAGTTTAAATAATCAGAATGAATAAGAAGTATTCTCATTTAATCACCATATATTAGTGATTAAATTTTTATTTTTAATATTATATATAAATTGGGACTGAATCAATGTCAGTGCCTTAAGGAAAATTTTTAATTTCCATCCTTGATTTATTGATTTTTCGCACTGAATTATATATTAACATAAAATCTACTATGTTTTTTTGGTTCTCATATTATTATTGGATAGGATTTATTCTTTTTTATTTTATTAGGTTCTCACAGGATTCATAATATTAACCACGAAAAAATGTTCAATATGAAAAAGTTTATTGCCACCCCTCATATACTAAAAAACAAGAAATTTCAAATATAATCCATTAACATGACTGTAGAAAGTATGCTCAAAAGTGCAATTTCATCTCCAACCTAAAAGAGGTTGGAGAATTCTTGCATATTTAGATAAAAAGATTTTCTACTTAATAAATATTTTTACATTTTTATTTGCAGAATTATAGTATCTGTTTCCTTTGAATATTATTTTAGCATTGTATGTACCTTTTTTGTTTAATTTTTTGATTTTAAATGTAGCTTTTCCGTTTTTATTTGTTGTTGTTTTGTATTTATGACTGTTTATTTTTAATATTAGTTTTGTTTTTTTAATTGGATTATTGAAATTGTTTTTAAGACTTAATGAATATTTTTTGATTTTGATTTTACTTTTAAATCTTTTTTGTTTTGCTATTAATTTAAATTTGGCTTTTTTAATTATAATTTTAGAGTTAATGCTAGTTTTTTCATAAAAATCGTTTCCTAAAAATGAAATTACTACATTATATGATTTTGGAATTAAATTTTTAGTTGAAAACTTAATTTCACCTTGATTATCTGTAATTAAACTTTTAACCATATCCCCGCAATCAACATTTACACTAATATTGGACATTTTAACTCCATACTTATCTTTAAGTTGGATAATCATGTATTTATCTTCATTATAATATGTATTAACCTGTTGGGCTGACAGTTGTGTTTGTATTTTTATAATTGTGCAATTTTGGACTTTAATTCCATAGAGTGTTCCGTTATGTTCAGCTTTATTTTCAATGAAAATTGAATTCATGACAATATTTTTTGATGTTTGATTGGAAGTGCAGATTGTAGCCCCATATTCAGCATGATTTTCTTTAAAAACACAATTTTTAACAATTGCCTTGTGCAATTTATCTTTAAAATAAATACCTCCACCGTAAGTAGCATTATTACCCATAAAAGTTGAATTAATCACAGAAATCCTATAACTATATGTATAAAAAATAGCACCACCATAAAACTTCACACTACTACTGTTAAAAGTACAGTTAACAATCGAAATATTGCGTCCGTAACACATAATACTTCCACCCCATTGATGTGCATTGTTATTAATAAAAACTGAATTTGAAACAGATCCTTTACTTCCATAATAACAAATAGCACCACCATCAACCGCTTTATTATTAACAAAAATACAACCATCAATTGTAATACTATCTCCCGTACATCTGACAGCTCCACCAGACTTACACCTATTTTTTGTATCATTATTATCATAAAAACTAGAATTTATAATAGTACCATTAGAATTGGTTGAAAAAAATATGGATCCTCCTTCTGTTCCGGAATTACCTATAAAAATAGAATTCAAAATAAAACCATAAGAATTCTTAAAATAGATTGCACCCCCATTCCAGCCATTATTTCTTATAAAAGTGGAATTAATAATAGTGCTGGATGAATCTTCAAAAGATACAGCACCCTCAGAATAGGAAATTCCACAATTAATAAAACTACAATTAATAATAGAAACATTCGTTGAATTTTTACACATTACTGCATTATAAGAACCATAGGTAGAACTACTATTAACAAATCGAATATTTTTTAAAACAACATTATCAGCAGCAATATCAAATACTCTAAAAAAATTATTACCATCAATAGTATGTCCCCGACCATCAATTGTTACACTACAATTAATTTTAATACCTGTATTATTGAATCCATCTTTAGACATATCAAAAACAAAATCATCATCCAATATAATCTCATTTCCGGATTCATTGCCATTGATAAGATTATTTAAATCGACACCAGATTTAGCATCAGCATTAAATTCAGTATTGTTCCCCATATCAGCAGTACATGTACTATTATCACTAGCACAGACACATGAAGTTAACAAAAATAAACTAATAAAAATCAATAGCAAACAAATAATTTTATCATATCTTTTCATGAAAAAAAACACCTCATTATTAATATTCACGTTTAAACATTAAAAATCCTATCATAAATACTATAAATAATAAAATAATAATTCCTAAATTGGAAAATATATTATTTGATGATTTTAAAGCAGATTTTCCAACAAGTTCATAAGAATTAGCATTTTCATTTGAACTAGAAACAATACTGCTGACTAAATCACCAAAATCACTAATCACCTCTCTACCATGGGCATTAGATTTATGTGACTGATGTGGATTGGAATCTGCACTATTTTCTTTTAAATCCAAATCAGCACCCGTGCCATTGGCCCCATTACCAACTGCATTACTGCCATTATAACCGCCCAAAACATTTCTTTTAACAATAACAGAAACATTAAGACTTTCATTCACATCACCAATATCCTCACCAATACCAGTTTCATTTACAAAAGTATAATTAACCATGAAATAAAAGTAATCAAGATTACCCCAGTAATCCGAAATAGCAACATAATAATCATTATTATCTACTTCATCAAAACAGATTTCAAAATTGAATTTATGATTATTAGCATTTGCTAAAATCTCTTTAGTAATAACCCTATACTCAAATGGTGTTCCATTAATAAGTTCATACATAGCAAATTGTATAGGAGTATTATATTCACACCTCAATTCAACATTAAGAATCACATCATTGTCTTTAATGTTATATGTTGTATTTATAATTATATCATTGAAAAGTGTGAATGACGCTGTATCAAAAATATTATCATAGTCATTAACAACTGTTAAATTGTAAACACCCGGCATAATTTTATGCAACAACCCTTCAAAAGAATATGTTCTTTCAATATCACCAAAACTAATATCCGAAATTACAATACCTGTTTTATTTGAAATAAAAACAAAACTTGAATTTTCAGGATTATCTACAATAACATTATAGAGTAGTGGATTTGAGTATGAAGCAAATGGCGACATATTAATTATATGGACAGTTTTATCTTTTTTTAAAATATTTAAAGTAGTATTATATGAATATCGTTTTTTTGCTTTAAAATTCTCATTAACATTAAAATGAAACCCTAAAACATTATAAACATAACTAGAATCTTCAAGATCCTCTTTATACCTTTCCATTGTAACATCATATTTTTGAGGAGTGTTAAATTCAAATATAATCGACATATTATGCAAACCAACATCAGGATAAATAGAATTTAAAAAATCTTCATAATAATAATTAAAATCATAATTATACATATTAATTGTACCACCAGACCTTAAATCAGAGATAAAATTCACCAATTTATTATCAATATAAACAGTACAATTACCCTGTTCATCAAAACCCCAATCTATATCAATTCGTTCACCATAATAAATGGAAATATTATCAATACCCGAATTCACTTCCTCAAAACTATCATTATCATAATTGTCAGATTCTAAATCGACTGATGGAACATTAATACTAACTGTGTTAACTGTATCGTTTAAAATATCTGTTTCATTACCAGCATAGCTACATGAAACAACAGACAATGCAATTATTCCAAAACACATAAACGCTATCCATCTATTCAGCATAAAAAAATCTTCACTCCATTAAAAGAAAAAAATAGAATTAATTAAAAAAAAACTTAATTCCATATCAAATATTATTATTTTACACCCAATATTTAAATATATCCATTTAAATTAAATAACATGAATATAGGCCTCATAATCTAAATTATCATGGGATATGTTGCTAATTTTCCATATATCCTCTACTATGGTATAGTAAAAAATTTTGGTGATGAATAATATTTTTGTCTTTAATTTTTCACCTCCAATTTATTTATCATGAATATCAAATGGAGGATTTTAGTAATTCTGACCATATGTCATTTCTTTCAATTTTTTCTTTTAACAGATGGTTGGCATGAACTTTAGTGTTTATGTTGATTGTTTAATTTCATTCTTGTTTATCATAGTTTTTTTAAAATTTGTTTATTTTTAATCATTTAATATAAAACAGTTATCTTGCTCCCTTTTTTGTGTTTTTACCGAATGTATATGCAGAAACAACTACAACCTCCCATTAATTACTAATTTTTAATTTACGTGATAATAGTTTTGAAAAAGAAATATATATAATAACTATTAGATTATTTTTGCAAAGAAGAACTAAACAAAGAGGAAATCGAAATTACCTCGTGCTGTTAAAAAAAATTTTTATATACACATATCATTAAATAATGCAATCTGGATATTATGATATGAACACCTTATTCTATTCTATGCAGTCTCATAAAATAGAAATATCATATAATACTCCGCAAAAGTAAATTTAGTAAGGGTTATTCGCAATATTAACCCTTCAAATAAAAAAAATAAACTTATGAAAGAAAGAATCATATATCCCTTCTTTCAATTTTTTTTATGGTTTTATTTTATTTTAATGAATTTGTTTTGTTTATCAGCCCCGTAAATAATAGTATATTTCACTTTCTTACCTTTCTTAAACTTCTTAACCATCTTCTTAGTCACTTTAAACTTAGCAACACTCAACTTA